>JAVFAP010000158.1:0-8105 GCA_034002445.1 bacterium
CCATGCGCAGCCTGGTCAACGCGCTGGACAAGGGCAAGGATTACAGCAAAATTCCCAGCCTTTGCGTGAACAAGGATGGGGAAATTCATATCAACCCCGTCATGCGCCTGCCCCAGAACCTGGATGAATACCCCTTCCCGGATTTTGAGTTGGATCACAAAACCGTGATCTACCGCGATCAAATTCTGGATGGCGTTTTTCCGCCAGAAACCCATCTGTACTCCAACTACCTGGTGATGGCGGCGCGTGGCTGCCCCTTTACCTGTACCTACTGTTGTAGTGGGCATGACCGCGACACGTATAAGCGCCAGCATTTTCTGCGCCGCCGCTCGGTGGACAACGTGCTGGACGAATTGGAATACATGATCAAGAAATGGCCATGGACGATCGAGCGGATTGAGTTGTACGATGACGTGCTGCCCCTGGATCATGAATGGATCAAGGAATTCACGCCCAAGTACAAAGCCCGGATCGGCCTGCCCTTCTTTGGCTATACCCACCCCAACGTGGGCGAACCGGAAAGCCTAAAACTGCTGAAAGAAGCGGGCTGTCATTACCTGATCATGGGGATTCAATCGGGCAGTCAGCGGGTGTTGACACAGTACTACGACCGCCGTCATACCAAGGAACGCACCATGAAGACGGCGCAGAATATCTTGGACGCGGGGATCAAACTGGTCTGCGATTTCATCGGCTACAATCCGCTCATTAAGGAAGAAGACAATATCGAAACCCTGGAACTGATCTGCGATCTGCCCAAGCCGTGGGGGATTATCAAGTTCAATCCGATGGCGTTCTATGACGGCTACCGCCTGACCGAGATCGCCCAGCGCGAAGGGATTATGGATCAACTGGAACGCCCCGAAGGGGTCCATGCCTACCAGGCGATTATCACCAAGGATTTGATCTTCTGGGAATACATCCTGACCCTGGGGCACTTCAATGGATTCACCAAGGAAAAAGTGCTGGACCTGGTCCACGACAGGTATATCCGTGAGAATCCCGAAATCTTGCAGCAGATTGTAACCAACTTGTATAAGGCCACCTATCTGGACAGCAACCCGGTGGTGAACAAGGATCATTTCATCGTGGAACTGGGGCAGCAGCTGCAAGCCTTTGAGGGCTCCAAAATTCTGCGGGCGTACCGAAAAGTACGCAGCCTGGTCGCCTGATCAACGACGGGCGTACCCTTTATGTGAGTACTAAAAAAAGAGGATCTTTTTTCATAGGATTTAACCATGCAAAAAATCTGTCTCATTTCGTTGTTTGACGACTTCTGCCTGGATGCCCGGTACACCTCTTCCATGCTGCGGCATGATGGGCATCAAACCCACTTGATCCTGATGAAGGGGGCAAATTATCTGCGTCCCGACTCTGGCGACTCTTCCACGCCAGTGTCAGCCCATGAGATGGATTTGCTGCTTCAGGCGGTCGAGAAACAATCTCCGGATCTGATTGTCGTTTTCTTTGCCTCGCCCGCCTGGGGGCTGGCCAAGGAGTTGACCCAGCGTATCAGAGCCAGCCTCCCGACTCCCGTGCTGTGGGCGGGGCTGGATTCCACCTTCTCCCCCGTGGATAACCTGGATTATGCAGATATGGTGTGTCTGGGCGAGCCGGAATACCCCATCCGCCACCTGGTGGCGTCGATGGAGAAGGGGGCGATCGACTCCACCCTGCACGGCATCTGGTTCAAGCAGCCGGACGAGATTCGCCGCAACCCAATGCTGCATCTGGAAGATGTGATCGACCGTTTTCCATTCCCTGATTTTGAGGCCAATGGCAAGACGGTGATCGCGGAGGAGGAGATCAGTTCGGCGCTGTTCCCGCCCCAGAGCCACATGCATACCAACCTGGTGTTGCGGGTGACGCGGACCGATCCCTTCACTTGTCCCTATTGCCAAAGCGCCCATGACGGCGTCGAACATCATTACGATGGTGCGGTGCGGCGGCGTTCGGTGGATAATGTGATCGACGAGATCAAGTATCGAATCCAGACCTGGCCGACCCCGATCGAGCGGATCGAGTTCCATGATGAGTATTTTCCCCTCGATCCAGACTGGGTTGCTTATTTCACTGAACGGTATGCGACCGAAATTTCGTATCCCTTCACCGCGTACACCCGTCCGGGAGTGTGGGATACTTCTGTCTTTCCTCGCCTGAAGGATGCCCGGATGCAGGGGCTTGTTTTACGCATCCCCACCGGCAGCCCCGCCATTCTGCAATCGGTGTTTCACCGCCAGGACAGCCCCATGCTGATTCAGGATTGTATCCGGCAGATTTTGGACGCGGGGCTGAAGGTGGCGGTGGAACTGATCCGCAATAATCCCCTGGAAACAGAAGAAGACCGCAAGCAGACCTTGGCGCTGATCAGCAGCCTACCCAAGGGGGTGGCGATGGGGCGGAGCATCCCCTTCGCGTTTTATCCCAACTGCACCCTGTTCCAGCCGATCCAAGAGGGGAGCGGCATGGAGAGGATTCACCAGCCCCAGGATGCTCATGCCTGGCAAGGCATCGAGACAACCGAAACCGTGTTCTGGGATTGCCTCTACACCCTGGCTCATTTTGAAGGGATGGAGCCCGATACCCTGATGGGCTTTAGCCAAGATGCGTACATGCGCCAAAAGCCCGCCATTTTGCAGGAAATGGTGCAGAACCTCTACAATTGTATTTATTTGGATGGCAACCCGATGGTCAATAAGGAAGAGTTTATCCAGACTTTGCGCTGGCGCTTGACCAAGGCCGAAAGTCAATCCAACGCGACACCGGTACGACAGGTCAAAAAACTCGTTTCGCTGTTGCGGGGATGAATTGGCGGGATCCTTGCAATAATCCAACACGCCGAACATGAAAACACGCCCTCCTCTAGATGAGAAGGGCGTGTTTTTGTTATTCTGGTTACTCGGCGTACAGAGACCAATCGGGAACTGGCGTGCCTGCCAGACGGCCTTCGCCGGGATTGTTAAAGAGCATGACATGGTCATACCACATCGTGCAAATGCCCCGCTCAGTGGTATTCCAAATTCCGATGCAGAGGTAGTATGTGGTTTCCCACTTCCATGTTCCCCACCAGTTCGAAAATTCGCTGCGGTGGAACTCTTCATAATGCCACTCGCCATCCGCGATCATGCTGCCCTCGTGGGACGCGCCCGCTCCCGAGGACCAGCCCGTGGTCATGGGCATGACGAACATGGTATTGCCTGTGTAGTCGGGATTATCGCATTTGTAATAGAACGAGATGTACTGATACCCAGCCATGTTGATGCCCTCGGGGAGGGTCCCTTGTACTTTGGATTCCGGGCTGTCGTCCGCGGGCCGGGCGGGATCGACTCCCGTCATGATCGCGCCCTGAGAGGCGGGACCGGGGGTTTCATCGGTCCAGAAGAGATCGTAGGCGTGTTCTTCCGCCCACCATCCACTGGTGTCGTCTTCAAAGTCCGCGAAGGCGACGGGCGGTAAATTCACATGGACATACAGTTGCACCGAGAAGGAAAAGCCGCCAAAGGCTGCCCCATCCAGGGATTGGATGGAACCGGCTTGAAGGCGGAGCGGAACCGGCTCGATCCGGGGTTCGGTCACATCTGGGAACGTCGGAGCGGGGAACCCGGTGAAGACGAAGCGGCGGTTGTCTTCGGTCGTGAACTCGGTCGCCGGTTTGCCTTGAACGAGTAAATCACCCGCTTTTACGCCGCGGACTTCCTGGTCGAACAGTATGGTGATCTGATCCAACGTCGATAGTTCGGCATCCGCGCTGGGATTGGTATACACCACCTGGGGGGTGCCGCCAGGGGATAGCAGGATGCCATCGCCCGGTTTGTTGAATAGCATGATGTGGTCATACCACATGATGCAAGGGCCGCGCTCGATGGTGTCCCACACCCCGATACAGAGAATCTTGCTTGTTTCCCAACTCCAGGAACCCCACCAATTGATGAACTCGCTGCGGTGATATTCCTGATAATGCCATTGATCATCCCCGATCATGGTGCCTGTATGGGAGGCACCGGCACCCGCGGCCGAGCCATCGGTCATGGGCATGACGAACATCGTGCCGCCGGTATAGGCGGGATTGTCACACTTATAGTAGAACGAGAGGTACTCATAATCCGCCAGGTTGATCCCTTCGGGGATATACCCGTTGATCTTGGACTCCGGCGTATCGTCCGCGGGGCGGGCGGGATCGATGCCGGTTATGATAGCCCCCAGGGAAGCGGGGCCGGCGGTTTCATCGATCCAAAACAGGTCATGGGCATGCTCTTCCGCCCACCACCCATTTTCATCATCTTCAAAATCAGCGACGGCGACCGGCGCTTGTGCCATCGCGCCGCTGGTGTAAAGAAAACAGCCAAAAATTACAAGTCCTATCCAAATCCATTGTCTCATCGTCTTGTGTCTCCTCTGAAAACGAGATTGAGCGTGACCCGCTGGTTGGTTCCCCGCAGGTGGCCCGCGTGTAAGAAAACAATAGCAAAACCGATGGATGGATACAATCGAAATTGTGCAATTTTCTTAAGAAAGTTCGCTGGAATTCAAAAAGATCGGCGAGGGAAGAACAGGCCGCCTTACTGGGTCTTCCATGCCGCCGCCGAGGAGGGATCGATGGCAAGGGCGTTGAAGGTTTGGAAAAAGGCCGATCCGGCGTGCTCGGGGAGGGTAGCCAACCCAAAGAGCAGCGTGGCGTAATCCACGCCCTGGATATCCTGGGCCCGCCAAGTGCGGTTTTGCACGCTATGGCGCCAGAGCACCTGCGCGGGGCTGGCGGGGAGGGCATGGACGCCCTGTCTCCTGTCCCATGATTGGAGGAGATCGTTCAAGCCTTCTGGGTAGACCGGTAAAAAACCAGCGATGATATGGGGGGAGCAATAGATCCCACTGTTGTTGTGGATCGCGTCGGCGTGGTAGCCGCTGCCATACCCCACGCTGCCCGCGCCCAAACCCCATTCCCAAGGATTGCGCCCCTCTTGGAGGGCAAACCAGGCCTGATCGGCCTGGCGGGCGTTGCTCATGAATTGCCGATAGGCTGTGGAAACCGTGTATTCATGACATAAGTAGTAAGGAAACAATACGGTAAAATGGGACTGAAACCGCCCCGGCTGGTCAGTCAGCAGGGTATGGCCTTGGTATTCGTGGGTCATACTCGGGGTGCGCGTGGCGTAGAACGCGGTCCATAATGCGGTGGCTGGGCCATCCTGCTGGGTTTGCCGTTCTTCGTTCCATGCCAGCCAGGCGACGAGGATGTATTCGGAATAGGGGGTGGTGGTCTTGGAGGCAAGGCCATTTCCAGCCGCGTCCAGTTCCCGGTACAGGGTTCCCCGGGTGGGGTCGGCGATGGCATTTCGCCATTGGATCGAGCCCATTAGTTCTTGCACCAGGGTTTGAATCGTGGGAGAGGAAAAATAATTTTTGCAGAAATTCGCGCCACAAACCAGGATCGCGGTATCGATCGAGGAGTACTCGCTGTTCCAGGCACGGGCGCCGGTTTTCAGATCCAGCCAATGCCGGAAATATCCGGCGGCGTTGCGGTCGGGATGGAAGGTGGGAGGCTGGCCGGTTAGGCTGCGCAGGGTTGTCTCGGCGAGTTCGGCTCCGTTGGCGATCCACCCCATGCGGTCGGCGATGCAAAGCGACACGAGCCCCATTCCGGTCGTGGCGATGGAGGCGGGGTGGAAGTGGTTTCCATCAAACCGCAGGGCGTCGCGGTAGATGCCGTTTTCCTGGCGCAACAGTTGGAAGAATGTAAAACTATCCTTGAAGAGTTTTGTTGCCGTTTCTTCTGTCTGGCCAGGGACGATACAAAGCCAGAGGCAAAGAAGCAAGGCGAGGGGTTGCAGGAAGGAGCGCATCGCGGGATCTCCATGGCAAGCAGGGAAGGGAAGGCCCGGATGAAAGAGGATTCCCCCATCCGGGCTTGGTTCTTTTTTTGCTTGCCTGTTATTTCCAGGGGCCGATAAATTCAAACGGGATAGGCTGAAAGCCTTTCAGCCGGTACGCTGGAGAGTCGTCGCGCAGCCGGAAATTGCCGTTCTCGGGATCAACGAAGCGGGGGTCTTCCTCTTCGATGTTGTTCGTAATGGTGTAGAACGAAAACCCATCGCAAGCGCCGAGGCAGTTCTTTTCCAGCCACTTTTTATTCTGGAAGCCGATGTTGGTGCGGATGACGCATCCCTCGGGCTCCTTGGCTTGTTCGTAACCGTTATCCAGAATGGTGGCCAGTTCGGGATACTCGATGCTCCAGGGGGGCTGGTCGTAGTTGTAACGTTTGATTTTACCCAAGAGATCCCAACTGTCTCCGGGGGTATCCACCACCCAGGCTTTTCCTCGGCGGTCG
Organism: bacterium; assembly: GCA_034002445.1. Classification (GTDB taxonomy): domain Bacteria; phylum Hinthialibacterota; class Hinthialibacteria; order Hinthialibacterales; family Hinthialibacteraceae; genus JAVFAP01. The sequence goes on from JAVFAP010000158.1 coordinate 6,326, forward strand.
GTGAAATGGGCCGCTCCGCATTGGACGATGACATTGTTTTCGATCAAGTTGTCCCGGCCGCCGCCGCACATGACCGCCCGGCCGCTGATGTTGTAGAAAATGTTGCCGTAGACGGATATGCCACTGATGCAGTCATCCAGATAGACCGCGTGAACGCCCAACGAACCAACCAGTGAACTGGCGATATCATGGAAGAAATTGTAGCGGATCTGGTTGCCGCGCGCACCCCAATCGCGGCCGCCGTAGAGCGAACCGGCATCGTCGGTTTCCTGGCAGCAACGGCTGATGTCGTTGAATTCCATCACATGGTTGTTGCCGCCGAAGAGAATTCCACTGTGCGGACCATTATAAATCCGGTTGTGCGCCGCGCGATTGCCCACGCCATTGATTTGGATGGCGGGATTATAGGTGCGGCTCCACCGGCTGAAATTGTGGATGGTGCAGTGCTCGGTGAAATTGTTGGCAGGCAGAAGCTCGTGCCGGTCGCCCCCGGTAAGAACCACGCCGCCCGCTCCGACTCCGGTAATTTCGGTCTGGCGTATGCCACAGGCGATGCCTTCAAAGACCACGCCACAGCTCCCCATGTTGCGGATGGTTCCCCCTTGGACTTGAATCGAATCCCCGCCTTTAATCACTATCCCGTCTGCACGTCCTGCTTCAAGGTGCAAATCCTGGAAGGTGAGGTTGGCGGTGTTTTCCGCCAAAATCAGTGGTTCGCCTTGTTCTCCCAGGGTGGAGACGAACAGTTCCGCTTGCAGCAGGTCACATGCAGGCCAGAAATAGAGGGTGCCGGTTTCCCGGTCGATGTAGTATTCTCCTGGCGCGTCCAACTCTTCCAGCAAGTTCAGGGCGTACCAGCCTTTGTCGTTTTTGATACCATACACCGAATCGCCATCCAGGGTGATGGTTTTTTTCTTGGGATCGATCGTTTGGATAGCCCGGTATTCATCCGCCCAGCCGTGGTGGAAATAGCCGAACGTCCAAGGATCGGATGCATGCAGCCAGCGGGAGGGGCGGTCGCCTTGATAGACGAAGGTGCTGTCACTCTCCGCGGTGGCGGTCCGCACGAATCCCGAATTGGGCCAGCGCGCGAGTTGCATCACTTGATCGTTGCAGATCAACTCCATGTGCGAGGGTTCATGCGGTTTGGCAAAACCCCGCACCCGCAGTTTGCCATACTCCGTGATGCCGTACTTGGGCAGGTAGACAAAGTGAACTTCGCCTCGGGCGACAGGATCCAAGCGCGACCAGGCTTCCGCTTCTGGCGGCACCGGCTGGAACCAAGCGGGATCGATCGCTCTGCCCCCAATCAGGCGGGGGGCTTCACCTGGATACGCCTGATAGGTGATGGGGGCGTCCGGCGTTCCCGCATCCGCTTCCGTGAGATGGAACGACTGGTTCAGGAAATACTTCCCGTCCCGAAGATAAATGGTATGGGCGGAAGGGGTCGCTTCATTCTTCTTCCATTCCCGTACCGTGTCCCGCGCTTTCTCCAAGGATGCGAAGGGGGCCTCGATGGTGCCTGGATTGTGATCCGACCCATCGGGGGCAATATACAGTTCCGCACTCCATCCGCTGGGGGAGACCCCAAGCAGGACAAGAATGCATACCGAGGAAAGGGTCCAGAAAATCAGTGATTTTTTCATCATTCTCCTCATTCTATTTTAGGATAATGGCTGTGATTATTGTCAAGGATTTTTGAACGGGAATCAATTCGTTCAAGGCATGGATTGATGAAGAAATATGGATAACCTGGCTATACTATGGTATGGCAACCAGA
>JAVFAP010000159.1:0-8085 GCA_034002445.1 bacterium
CTCACCCCATTTCCGCCACTGCCCTTGCATTATGATTGTAATTGAATAGGAATTCTCAACTTTTTTTTCAGGATTTATATTATGCATCTAAATTTCGATTCCCTCATTATTGGCTTGTATCTGCTCATCGTCCTCTGTGTCGGCCTGCTCTGCGGGAAAAACCTCAAAACCCTCAAAGATTATTCCGTCAGCACCCAGTCCTTTTCCTCCTGGATCATATTTGCCACCCTGTCCGCCTCCTTTATTGGAGGCGGTTTTTCGATCGGTAACGCGGAAAAAGTGTTCCGTTTCGGGATTGCCAACATTGTGGCACTCTGGGGGTTCAGCATCAAGGAAATCTTTGTCGCCCGCTACATCGCGCCCCGCACTGTCCATTTTCCCAACTTCATTTCTGTAGGGGATTTGATGGAGCCCGCCTATGGAAAAACCGGCCGCATCATCACTGGCTTGTTTTCCGTCTTCCTTTGCGCGGGGATCGTGGGGGCCCAAGTCGGTGCGATGGGCAAAATCTTTAACGTCTTTTTGGGATTGGATCCCCTCTGGGGCATCCTGATCGGCTGCGGCATCGTCATTTCATACTCCACGGTCGGTGGAATGCGGGCGGTTATTTTTACCGATGTCATCCAGTTCATTCTTCTGGGGGTTGGTATCCCTGTGGCCCTGTTCTTTGGGATTGAAAAAGCGGGGGGATTCGAAGCAGTCCGCCAGGCCATCCCTTCCACCCATTTTTCCATCCCCGGCGACGCCCTCACCTGGCTGGGGCTCATCTCGCTCTTTCTGACCTTTGTCCTCGGCGAAACCCTGGTCCCGCCCTATGTGCAGCGGCTGTTCATTGGGAAAAACTCCAGGGAAACCGCGAAAGGCAACCTGATCAGCGGCCTGTTTTCCTTTCCCTTCTTCGCCATTACCGGTTCGATCGGCCTGGTCGCCCTGGCCCTCAAGCCGGATCTCGATCCCAACCTCGCCATGCCTTATGTCATTCAGTCCGCCCTGCCCATCGGGATCCGCGGCCTGGTGATCGCTGGGGTCATCTCCATCGTCATGTCCTCCTCCGATTCCTTCCTGAACGGGGCTTCCACCTGTTTCGTCAACGACATCATCAACCCCCTGCGCAAAAAAGCCTTGTCCCACATGACCCAAATGCGGCTCGCGCAAGCGATCAATTTGATTGTCGGTGTGATGGCCATTGTCTTCGCCATCAAGATCGAGAGCGTCCTGGATATCCTGATCTACGCCTATAATTTCTGGGCGCCCATCATCCTCGTCCCCTTGGTCGCGGTGCTGTTGGGCTGGAAAGCCAGCCGCCTCGCGTTTCTCTGCGGGACCATCGCGGGGGCGTCCAGCGCGATCCTCTGGAACCTTTTCCTGCACAATCCCGCTGGCTTCGATGGCCTGGTCATCGGTTTTGGATGCAACCTGATCGCCTTTAGCCTCGCCAACCGCTTTCAGAAGCAAGTATAGTATATAATTCGTAGTTTTATAAAACTCAAGGAAGGGCGGACCCGCGGGTTCGCCCTTTACTCATCCGTCTTGAATTGCTTCAGATTCGCTGATTCTTCTCCGAGGCCTTCCGGATCGAGCGCAGCGCCTTCACATCCTCCATGGTCTGCGCTTCCTTGGCTTCCAGTTCCAGCGCCAAACGCAGGACAGCCGCGGCATGGGATTTGGGTACAACAACCACGCCGTCGCCATCGCCCAACACCACATCCCCCGGCTCGACGGGAATCCCGCCACAAACGACAGGCGTATTCTTGGCAACATTCTTATACCGCCCGACCGAATTGGTGGGTACAACGCTCTTGGTGAAGACGGGGAATCCCATTTCTTCCAATTGCAGCGCGTCGCGGCAGCCCCCGTCCAACACCGCACCGGCGAATTGCCGTGCCTGCGCTCCGGTGCCCATGATCCCGCCGAACGCCGCGACATCAGCCCCATCCGGTCCGTCCATCACAATCACCAGTACATGGCCAGGAGCGGTGGTATCGATCAGGTCCAGCGCCATTGACGGAGGAACCTTCTCATCTGTTGGCTGTGCAAGCACCGTCACCGCATATCCGCACATCTTCACCGGGAACAGGGGGCGTATGGTGTGTGACATATACCCGCGTTGCCCCAAAACCTGATCGATCGCGTCCGACACCGAACTGGTACTCAGCGTCAGGTACGACTGAATCATCGCGTCCGCCGCCGGCGCCGTGCTGTGCGGTACCGTTTGGCAAGAAATCCAAACCCCCATCGCCATCGCCAAAACACCGAGCACCATTTGTTTCTTTTGTTTCATCACGCCACGTCCTCTCTGGATCAAGATGCGGTCATTTATAGCATAGCCATCTCGCTCTGCCCACCCCCGAACCACGAGGAAAACGCCCGACCTTCTCCCCCACAGCCTTCTTCCTCTGGCGTGGCCAATTTGGTATAGTGTACCCACTTATTTATTTGGAGGATTGATCATGCCCAAGCGTTATGCTCTTGGAATCGATTTTGGAACAGAATCCGGCCGCGCCCTGCTGGTTGATGTAGAAACAGGCCTCGAAATCGCAACTTGTGTCCACCCCTACGCCAATGGGGTATTGGACGAAACCTTGCCGGATGGCACTCGCCTTGAACCGGACTGGGCCTTGCAAGACCCTAACGATTGGCTCGCGGTACTTTACAGCACCATCCCCGACGTGCTCAGCCAGGCTGGAGCCTCTCCCCACGATATCATCGGGATCGGGGTCGATTTTACCTCCTGCACCGTCCTGCCCGTTGATGTCCAGGGCCAGCCGCTCTGCAATCAGCCCCATCTCCAGTCCCGTCCCCACGCATGGCCCAAACTTTGGAAACACCACGCAGCCCAACCCGAGGCCGACCGCATCACAGAGGCCATCCTGGCACAGGGGGATCCCCTGCTGGAACGCTATGGCGGCAAAATGTCCTCCGAATGGATCTTCCCTAAAATCTGGCAAGTTCTCAACGAAGACCCGGAAATCTATGATCAAACCGCCCGCTTCATCGAAGGCGGCGATTGGATAGTAGAGCAACTTTGCGGCCGCGAAACTCGCAGTTCCTGCATGGCTGGGTACAAAGGCATGTGGGATAAAGAAGATGGCTTCCCCTCCCCCAGCCTTCTCAAAAGCCTTCATCCCAAGTTGGAATCCATCGTCGGATCGAAACTTTCTCCCACCATTCATCCCCTCGGCTCAAAAGCGGGTGAATTAGTGCCCGCGATGGCCTCGCGCCTGGGCCTGAATCCCGGTACCGCCGTTGCCGTAGCCATCATTGACGCCCACGCTGCAGTCCCCGGCTCGGGCATCACCGAGCCAGGCAAAATGCTGATGGTCATGGGCACCTCTACCTGTCACATGCTTCTTTCCGAAAAACGGGTCCAGGTCCCTGGCATGGCGGGCTGTGTCATGGATGGCATTCTCCCCGGTTTCTACGGCTACGAAGCCGGTCAGGCCGCCGTCGGCGATATTTTTGCATGGTTTGTCGAAAACCACGTCCCCCATACCCTCTTTGCCGAAGCCCAGGAAAACGGCCTCAGTCTGCACCAAATCCTGGAAGAGCGTGCCGCCAGTTTTCTCCCCAGTCAAAGCGGCCTGCTCGCGCTGGATTGGTGGAACGGCAACCGCTCCGTCCTGGTTGATGCCGAACTTTCCGGCCTGCTGCTCGGGATGACTCTCAACACCAAGCCGGAAGAAATCTACCGTGCACTGATCGAAGCCACCGCTTTTGGCACCCGACGTATTATCGAAGCCTTTGCCGAAAGTGGCATCCCCATCAACGAACTCTACGCCTGTGGCGGCCTGCCCGAACGCAACAAACTGCTGATGCAAATCTACGCCGATGTCACAGGCCTGCCCATCTTCATCGCCGCTTCGCCCCAAACCTGCGCCCTCGGTGCCGCCATCCTCGGGAGCGTTGCCGCAGGGAAAGCCAAGGGTGGGTACGACACCCCCCAAGAAGCCGCCGCCCACATGGCCGGCCTCAAGGACGAAAACTACAAACCCAATCCCCATCATCACAAACTGTATTTCCAACTTTACGCCGAATACCTGCAACTCCACGACTACTTTGGCCGCGGAACCAACAACGTCATGAAACGTCTTCGCGCCCTGCGCCAAACCTGAACCAAGGCAACCAAGAATCAGGATTTTGTATGGATCAAAAAGAACAGAAAGGGCACGGGACACGTGCCCTTTTTTCCTGCCCACGCCTTCCAATCTGATAGCATACTAAATATACCACTTACTTGGTTTAATGCTTTTTCCGTATCCGGATTTTAGTAAAATTTTCCATAAATTCATTCCAATTCTTCGACAAACCAAGGAAGAAACATAAATTCATTAATTTACAAAATGTTTAATTTATATTGAAATAAATTTCTGGAATCCTGTTTCTCTCTATTTTATTTTTTGCATCTCCGTGTTATAAATCCAGGTAACAACAAATCCAATTTTTTATATCGCAGTGAGTACCATGGACCGACGACGTTTTCTAGTAACCCTTGGCGCGGCAGGCTCCTCCTGCCTCACTCTCAGCAACGCGAGCGCATCGGAGCAAGAGTTCAATCCCGATGACGCCTACGGTGTCCTGGTCGATACCACCTATTGCATTGGGTGCCGTAAGTGCGAATGGGCCTGCAACAATGTGAATCATTTGCCCACCGAGTCGCTGGAATCGTTCGAAAACAAATCGGTTTTCGAAGAATTTCGCCGGCCTGACGCCTCCCACTACACGATCATCAATCAGCAGACGGATCCCGAAGGCCGCCCCATGTGGGTGAAATACCAGTGCATGCACTGCAACCAGCCCGCTTGCTGGTCTGCCTGCTTGGTTACCGCTTTCACCAAACACGCGGATGGGTCGGTAACCTATGATCCCTGGAAATGCATGGGGTGCCGCTATTGTATGGTCGCCTGCCCCTTCCAGATTCCCGCGTATGAATATGATAACGCGTTGACCCCCAAGGTGCAGAAATGTAATTTCTGCCATGACCGCCTCCAAGAGGGCGACGTGCCGGGTTGCGTGGAAATCTGCCCCCCCCAATGCCTGACCTTCGGAAAGCGCTCCGACCTGCTCGCCTTGGCTACCCAAAAAATCGAGCGAGATCCAGACCGCTATATTCCCCATATTTATGGCGAGGAAGAAGTCGGCGGCACCTCCTGGCTTTATGTCGCCAACAAACCATTTGAGGAACTGGGCTTGCCCAAATTATCCGCCGACGCGCCGCCCCAAACCACCGAAGATATCCAGCACGGGATCTTCAAGTATTTCATTCCCCAAATCGCGCTGTTCAGTGTCTTGGGGATGGTATACAAACTGACAGGCAACGGCGATAGTGACAAGGATCATTCTGACCCTGCCGTACCCAAAGCCATGGCACACCATCACGAAGAAGAAGCCGCCCCCAGCGGCATCCGCTTCTTCACCCCCGCCGCCATCGTCCTGTCTTTCCTGGCCTTGATGGGGGGTGCCGTGGCCTTGTACCGCTTCATTTTTGGTATTGGTGCCATCAGCAATTTGAACGATCAGTTCCCCTGGGGCATCTGGATCTCCATCGACGTCGCCAGTGGAGTTGCCTTGGCTGCTGGTGGTTTCACCACTTCCGCCCTGGTGCATCTTTTCCACCGCGGGAAATATGAAGCCCTTGTCCGCCCCGCACTCCTGACCGCCATGCTGGGTTATACATTCGTTGTCCTCGGTCTTCTGGTTGACCTGGGGCGTTATTACAACGTTTGGCATCCCATGCTGCCCTCCATGTGGTCCGGCCACTCCGTTCTTTTCGAAGTCGGGATGTGTGTCACCTTCTATCTCAATGTTCTTTATATCGAGTTTCTGCCCGTTGTGGTTCAGCGCTTCAAAGGCCACGTCAACCTGCCAGGGGCCTTGGCCTCCTTCAACAATCTCAGCGAAACCCTCTTGGGATGGATGGACAAAACCCTCTCCAAGGTGATGCTGCTCTTCATCATCGCCGGGGTTCTGCTCTCCTGCTTGCACCAATCGTCCCTCGGCGCGCTGATGCTGATCGCTCCGCACAAAATGAACCCACTTTGGTACACCCCCATCCTGCCCCTGCTCTTCCTCATCTCGGCAATCATGGTGGGTTACCCCATGGTGATTTTTGAGTCCATGCTGGCCTCCAAGATGCTCAAGCGCAAACCCGAGATGCATCTGCTCGAACCCCTCAGCCGCATCACTCCGATCATTCTGCTGATCTACCTTGCTTGCAAATGCAGCGATCTCGCTATCCGCGAAGTAGGCGGCTATCTCCTCGACGGCAGCGTGCATTCCACCATGTTCCTCATCGAAATGGGGATCGGGGTGGTCTTGCCCATGATCCTGCTGCTGATCAAATCCGTGCGTAAAACACCGGTGGGACTCTTTATCGCTGCCTTGGCCATCATCCTGGGCGTCGCCCTCAACCGGATCAACGTCTTCCTCACTGCCTACACCCCGGTGTACAAGGTTGAGCAGTATTTCCCCAGTTGGATGGAAATTTCGGTTACCGTAGGCTTGATCTCCGCGCTGGTTCTGGTCTACCGCTTCATCACCATCCACTTCCCCGTCCTGCCGGCGGAACCCAAAGAAGATACTCTGTGAGGTCTCTATGAAAACCTTCTTGACAACCATTCTTACCACCCTGTTCCTCGCGAGTGCGGTATCCTTCGCGCTGGCCGCGGATCCGGTCCATCCCGGCAAGATGCAGTGTTCTCTCTGCCACCTTTGTGACACCCCTACACCGGAAGATCCCTGCATGCGGCCCTGTCCCCGCAACATCATCCCGGCCACCATGGAAGTGCCGGATATTGTGATCATGGACGATCTGGAAGCCCTCTATGTTCCCGTTCGTTTTAACCACAAACTCCACGCCGAAATGGCGGGGATGGATCAAGGCTGCGAAACCTGCCATCATTACGAAGAAAACGCACCCGTTCCCTCATCCTGCAAAACCTGCCATCCAATTGAAATTCAGCACGAAGACCTCTCCCAGCCCGGCCTCAAGGGCGCCTACCACCGCCAGTGCCTGAGCTGCCATACCCAGTGGGACAAGGAAACCGCGTGCGAGGTCTGCCATGAGAAAAAAGCGGGAGGCCTGCTGCATGGCACCGCGACCACCCATGCGATCCATACCAAGCACAAACCCATCGAGATGAAGGAACTCATTGTTTTTGAAACCGAATATGAAGAAAACGACAAAGTTCCCTTCCACCATCGTCTCCATGCCACCAAGTATGAGCGCAACTGTGATGTCTGTCACAAGCAGCAAAGCTGTGCCTCCTGCCATGTCGATCGGGAAGAATCCCACCCCATGGGCGATCTGTCCGAAATCGACCTGCATGAAACCTGCTTCCTTTGCCATGAGGAATCCGGCTGCGAACACTGCCACGGCCGGGATTCTCAATCCATCTTCTCCCACGACAGCACCGGCTGGCCTCTCAAGGGCTACCACGCCAATCTGTATTGCCGTAATTGCCACGCTGAACGCGGCCCCATCATGAAACTCAACCCCGATTGCACCCATTGCCATACCAACGGGTGGAAGGTGGAAGGTTTCGATCACGCCAGCACCGGCATTACCTTGGATGAGGTTCACCAGGAAGCCGATTGCGAGTCCTGTCATACCAAAGGCATCAGCTCACCGGCCACCTGCGCGGAATGCCACGACGACAAACGCAAGTACAACCCGGAAAAAGATAAGGGTTTTGTCGGAGAACCAACCCCTGAGCCCGAGCCCCAAGATGAAACCGTTTCGGATGCGACCGCGGAAAGCAAGACCGAGTAACCAAGATCACAAATCGTTCAATACAACAATGAACAAGGCAGCCTGGACTGGGCTGCCTTGTTCTCGTTCTGCACTTTGGATTTTCCGTCATACTCCGCCTTAGCGGCATGATTCGGCCATCAGAAAGATTTCACAGCATAAACTGAATCTCGGTGATATACTGTTTTGGATTCCCCTTGAAGAACATTCCGGGCCCCTTGATATACAGTTCCCGGCAGGGGGGCTTGATCTCCAGCCCCCGCTCTTTGGCATACGCTTCCATGATGGCGTAGGATGTCCCCAGGTCCTCATACGGCCCCCGATGCAGTAAACTCAGA
>JAVFAP010000160.1:0-8063 GCA_034002445.1 bacterium
TCTTGGGTTTCCCTCAGTTCTTCTTCCAAATGCAGCCGGGCCAAGACACTCCCGCTGTGCAGGGCGATCGACTCAATACACTGGCGGATCAGCAACGGAATTCCATCCGTCGTCTTGGTCCCCACATTGAGACAAATCACGACATGCCCTGCGTGAGCAATGGGAATCACCGCTACCGCTCGAATCCCCTCCACTCCCCAGAGCGCTTTCATCTCCGGCAAAGTCAAGGATTGAAGTTGAAGATAGATGGGCTTCCCTTCCTGGACCCGCTGGGCCTCCCAACTTTCTGCCCCAAAGTGCTGAACCGCCTGAATAAATTGTGGCGAGTGATGACGATGCAGGACTAAGTCGCAAGCCCCTGTGGAATCCATCCGGTAGATGCCTCCGCAATCGATCCCCTCGATCGTCAAACACGTCTCTAACAACGTTTTCAGAGCAGCATCCAAATCCGACATCGCGCCCAGGGAATAGGCTAGATTGCGCTCCAGAATTAATAGATCTTCAAGAGTGGAAACACGGTGGTTCATGGCCGGCAACAGGTGACCTCATTTCGATTCGCAGATCGGAATCTTTCTTAATTTCCCACCAACAATATGACACAAATTCCCATATCCTCCTTACTTAGCACAAACCATACCAAGCCCATTCCGGCCAGAAACGGCAAAGAGGTTGAAAAAATCCCAGTGTTTGCTTCCCGATGTAACCGAATGGGTAACTTTGTAACCCTTTAGATCACAAATTAGCCAAAAAAAGGCAGACCTCGCTCAAACGAGAAAGGCGGCTTTACCAGCCGCCTTTCAAGATTTTTGCATGGGTGGGTTTACTTCAGTTCAACTGTCGCGCCCACTTCTTCCAACTTGGCTTTCATGGATTCGGCTTCATCCTTGCTCACCGCTTCCTTCACGGTCTTGGGAGCGCCATCCACCAGATCCTTGGCTTCTTTCAAGCCCAGGTCGGTCAGTTCGCGGACAACCTTGATCACCTTAATTTTCTGCGAACCCGCGCTGGCGAGCACAACATCAAATTCGGTCTTTTCTTCCTCGGCGGCGGCTTCGCCGGCGCCGGGCATCATCATAGGCATCCCCATGGGCATGGCGGCGGTCACGCCAAAGCGTTCTTCAAATTCATCCGCCAGTTCCTTGGCTTCCAGCAAGGTCAAACTGCCAATTTCTTCCAATATTTTTTCGATTTTTTCGCTAGCCATTAGGATATCTCCTGTATCGTTTGATTTTTGATTTCGTATGTAAAATAGGCGCGGATTACGCGGCTTCTTTTTCTAGTTTTTCGGCATAGGCTGTCATCAAGCCATGCAGCTTCCGACCCAGGCCGTTGAAGCAGCCCAGCAGGTTTCGGGCCGGGGCGTTGATCCCACCCAGAATCATGGAGTAGAGCTCGTTCTTGCCAGGAATCTTGGAGAGACGATCCACCCCCTTGGCATCCATGAAATCCTCACCAACGACGCCGGCTTTGATATTCACCTTATCGTTGGTTTTCGCAAACTCGACCAAGGCTTTCGCGGGTGTAATCGGATCATCTTTCCCAGAGAAAATCACCGCGCTGGGACCGGTCAGGAACGGACCAATTTTCTGTGCATACGGCTTGCTCTCAACCGCGCGTTTCAGCATCCGATTTTTTATGACATGCATTTGGGCGCCGGTTTCCCGCACCTTCCCACGCAAAGCACTGATCTGAGCAACAGTCAAACCCCGGTAATCGAAAACGATAAATCCAGACGATTTTTCCAGGATCCCTTGATAATCGACCGCTAATTCTACTTTCTGTTGACGTGTAAGAGGCATTTACTGTCACCTCCTTTCTTATAATTTAAAATCTAACGTTCTTATAAAGGACAATGTTCCATTTATCCACCCATCGGCTTGTGCGGATCATCCTGCCACAACCAGCCATCCACAAAACCCCGCTCGGGAGTCTCTGCTTCCAGATAACTGATCCGCCAATGCCCATTCGCCGCCCGCGCCCGGTAAATCACCCCATGCGGCACATTGATCCGCACGGTATCCTCTGGCGCAACCGCCGCCAAGAGGGAAAGGATGATCCGGTTAATGGCAAAATGAGCGATGATCAGTAACGGATCTTGGCTGGACAGTTGCTCGATCTTGGCCAGAACCGACCGCGCCCGTGGAACCGCGTCTTTATTCGCTTCCCCGTTGGGTGGGCAGTAATTCCATTTATCCGCCATGCGGGCGGCCCACATGCCCGGAAAATGGATATCCAATTCGGGCAGGGTCTTCCCTTCAAAATCGCCAAAGGAGACCTCGCGCAGATTGGGATCGACTTCAAACACAATCCCGGCTTCTTGCTGAATGATTTCAGCCGTCTGCCGCGCTCGGCCCAGAGGGCTGACCAACGCTCTCCGTAGGTTCAATTCCGCAATGACGCGCGATACGTGACGGGCATGTTGCTCCCCCTGAGGGGACAGCGGTGAATCATTCCAGCCTTGCAAACGCTTCTGCTGATTGAACAGGGTTTCCCCGTGCCGAACAAAGTAGACTGTTTTCATTGGGTTTCTTGTCCAAACGTAGAAGGGCCCATTCCGCAGAGAGAATGAGCCCGGGGTTCACAAAGTCGAGTGTCCCTGCAACGCGAGGGTTCTCTTGTTTTATGATTGGGTTCAATCTCGGCAGGAATTACCCGGAAGTCCGGAACCGGCTTTCTACGATTGATTTAAAACGACCGCCCTGGTAACGGCTTACCGCGCGACTTCGCGAATATCCGCGGTATCAATCCGCACGGCAGGCCCCATCGTGGAGGCGACGAAAATGCTCTTCAAATAGGTGCCCTTGGCCGAAGCCGGTTTGGCACGATTGAGAGCGATCATGATCGTTCTGAAATTTTCAAACAAATTTTCTTCTGGGAAAGACGCTTTCCCAAAGGGGACGTGAACGCCACCCGCTTTGTCGGCACGGTACTCAATACGGCCTGCTTTGAAGGCCTGGACCGCTTGTCCGATATCCTTGGTGACAGTACCAGTTTTGGGGTTGGGCATCATCCCGCGGGGCCCAAGAATCTTCCCCAGTTTCCCGACATGGCGCATCATGTCTGGAGCGGCAATCGCCAGATCGAAATCCAAAAATCCTTTTTGGATGCGATCCGCCAAATCTTCACTCCCGACGACATCGGCCCCTGCTTCTTCCGCTTCCTTAGCCAATTCACCTTCCGCGAAAACTGCTACCCGAACAGTCTTCCCGGTCCCATGCGGCAACGAAACGGTTCCTCGAACCTGCTGATCGGCTTTCTTGGGATCGATCCCCAGATTGGCAATCAGCTCAATCGTCTCGTCAAATTTGGCGGTGGCGGTCTTCTTGACCATCGCAACCGCGTCCTTGACGGCATAGGCCAGGTTTCGGTCAAACTCGGCGACTATCTTGTTGTAACGTTTTCCGTGTTTTGGCATTAGTCCACTACCTCAAATCCCATGGAACGGGCGGTACCCGCCACCATCCGCGTCGCACTGGCGACCGAGAAAGCGTTCAAGTCTTTCATCTTGAGCTCGGCAATCTCTTCGCATTGCTTCCGGGTGACTGTCCCCACCTTGTTCCGGTTTGGTTCGCCGGAACCTTTTTCCACATTGGCCGCTTTCTTCAGCAGGACTGCTGCCGGCGGCGTCTTCGTGATGAACGAGAAGGTCCGATCATGATACACGGTAATGATTACCGGAATGATCATCCCCATTTGGTCTTTTGTACGCTCGTTGAACTGCTTACAAAAGTCCATGATGTTGAGCCCATGCTGACCCAAGGCGGGACCTACCGGCGGCGCCGGATTCGCTTGCCCAGCTGGACACTGCAACTTGACTTGGGCTACTTGTTTCTTTGGAGGCATACTCCTACTCCTTTTATTCGACAAAAAGTCAAAAGGGTATTATCGGTTATTCCGTCACTTTTTCAACCTGCAGAAAATCAAGTTCCACCGGTGTCGAACGCCCCAGAATATCCACCATCACCTTCAGCCGGCCACGCTCTTCGTTGATTTCCGCCACATAGCCAGTAAAGTTGAAGAATGGCCCTTCAATGACTTTTACGGTTTCACCCACTTCAAAAACGATCCGATGGCGAGGCTTATCCTCCGTGGACATCATGTGGGCTTGAATGTTGGCCACTTCTTCTTCGGATAAGGGAATGGGCGTCCGCCCTGTCCCCACAAAGCCTGTCACACCAGGCGTGTTCTTCACCAGGGCCCAGGTATCATCGTTATACTCCATCTCCACGATGATGTAACCGGGAAAAATTTTCTGGGTCGAAACACTCTTCTTTCCATCCCGTATCTCCACCACTTCCTCGGTGGGGATCAGGATTTGAGACACTTCCTCTTCCCGGCCTTCGGCCCGGACGGTCGATTCGATACTCTCACGGACCTTATTCTCAAACCCAGAATAAGTATGGACGACATACCAATGTTTCGCCATGCTTTAAACCTTACTTGTTCATGTCAACAAATTGATGAGACGGCCCATGATAAAATCCCAGATGCCGCTGTACGCCGCGAAAATCGCGACGGTTATCAAAACAACCACTGTCGAGTTGTATACTTCTTGCTTGGATGGCCAGGTGACCGTATCCAGTTCGGTCAATACCCCAAAGATAAACCCACCCACTTTGGTTTCGATGAATTTGGTTCCCTTCAGCGAGTCGATGATTCGCTTGAGTATGTTCTCACCCATAAGGTCTGTCTCAACCACCTGTTCTCACTAGTTTTATCGCTTTACCATCCCCACGGCTTCCTCTGTGGAAAAGCCCTGGACACACAAAAAAAAATCCCCTTTTAGACGGGAACACAAAAAGAATACCCGAAACGACACCTTTTGTCAACCGATAAAGAGAGAATCGCTTGGGTTCCCGCGCGCCCCTCGCCCTCACTTCCCTCGATTCAATCAATAAATAAACATCCATTATTCAATGTGTTACACCAATCAATATCATAAAGGACTTTAGGGTTTATCCATGACAAATCTTCTTAAAGTATGACACTTTCCCACGCAGACCCTTCCCTTTCTTCCCATTTTCCTCATGATAGAGGCAAGGGTAGCCACTTTCCCCCTCATTCTTGCGCACATAGAAGCGAACACTACGGCATGATCAACAAAAAACCAATTTTTTTCTACCTGCTCTTTTTATTCGGCAGCCTGCTGCTGGGGCAAGGGATTATCAGCCTGAAGGCCGCGCTGGGATTCCGGCATATATCCAACGCTCTCTTAATTCTATTTATCCCCCTCATATATATTGCTTTACAAAATTCTCGTTCAATCTTTTTCTTATATTTATCCACCGCATTTGGCGTTTCGACATGGGTGATCCATTCTCTCAGTACCTCCAGTTTACCCAACTCCATAACCACTCTGCTGATCTTCTGTGGTGTTTTTGTCGTGATGCGGGAGATCGTCGCGCATTTCATTGAGAAACAACGAAAAGCGGAAGCCGAAATCGCCATCCGGGAAAACAACTACCGTGAAATCTTCAACAGCACCGACGAAATGATTTTTGTCCACGATGCCTCCACCGGCGAAATTCTCGATGGCAATTCCCAAACCCTCTCCACCTTTGACTACACCAAGGAAGAAATGCGTTGCCTGACCTTGGATCAAATCGCCGCGGAACCCGATCCCACCCTTCAGGAAAAATTTCTGTTTTATGTCCAAAAAGCCAAGGAGGGCACTCCCCAGCGCTTTGAATGGCGGATGCGCCGCAAGGATGGAGCCTCGTTCTGGGTGGAAGTGGTTCTGCGCTTCACCATCCTCAATAATCAGGAACGGGTTTTATCCGTCATCCGCAACATCTCCGCCCGCAAGGCAATGGAGGCGGAACGGGAAGAGATGATCAAAAACCTTCGCCAGGCGCTCGATGAGATTACCCAACTCCAAAAAATCCTCCCCATTTGCTGCCACTGCAAGAACATCCGTACAGACGATGGCTACTGGGAACGGGTGGATCAGTATCTCCTGGAGCATTTTAACACCTTGTGCAGCCATTCCATTTGCCCAGAGTGCGCCAAAAAGCATTACCGCGGTTTGATTCCAGACACATTCCGCTAAGGGGTTTTACTCCTCTCTTCCTTCTATTTTATTCGTATTTCTGTTACGATGAATCATATCGAAATCCAATAGCAGGAAGTAACAATGGCTGAAGCGACTATCTACCTCCGCGAAGACTCCATCGCCGCGCTCTCCACCGGCTCGGGGCGAAGCGCCATCGCCGTGATCCGCCTGTCTGGCCCCAAGGTGCTTTACACCATCCAGCAGATTTTCCAAACCAACGACCTGCATGCATTGACCACCCCCCGGCGCTTGGGCTACGGCAGGATTGTGGACCCCGACACCGGCGACGCGATTGACAAAGTCCTCTGCGCGATCTTCCCTTCCCCTCATTCCTACACCGGCGAAGATATGGCGGAAATCCACTGCCACGGCAGCGAGGCGGTGGTCCGGCGCATCCTCGAAGTGCTCTGCACAAAAGAGTTCCGCTTGGCGGAGCCGGGTGAATTCACCTTCCGCGCCGTCCGCAACGGCAAGCTGGACCTGGCCCAGGCAGAAGCGGTAGCCTCCCTGATTGACAGCCGCACCCAGCTGGCCCGCGCCATCTCCCTGCGGATGCTGGAAGGGGCATTCTCCAAGGACCTAAACCAACTCCGTGATCTGGTAACGGATATTCTCTGCGAAATCGAAACCATCATTGAATTCCCCGAAGATGCCGAGGACGAAAAAGTCGGCTTGCATCTCGCCCGCAAGAACGAAACCATCCAGGCCGCCTCGATGGTCATTCTCCAGCGGGCGGTGCGCGAGCAACGCTTTGAGCAAGGGATTCTCGTCGTGCTGGCCGGGCGGCCCAATGTGGGGAAATCCAGCCTGTTCAACCGCCTGCTGGGCCGGGATCGGGCCATCGTCACCCCCCACCCCGGCACCACCCGGGACAGCATCGAAGGCACCATTGACCTGGGCGGCCACCCCGTGACCCTGATCGACACGGCCGGCCTGCGGGAAACCCAGGAAGAAATCGAAGCGATCGGGGTCCAGCCCTCGCAGGAACTCTTATCCACGTCCCATATTGTTTTATACGTGATCGAAGCGGGCCAGGAACCCAGCCCCGCAGACCAAGAGATTCTGGCGCGCATCATGCAAACCGATAACCAGGCCCGGCTGATCCTGGTCTCCAACAAGGCCGATTTATGCCAGGAGGAGCGCATCGCTCCCGCGCCGCACGGCGGCGAAAATCTAACCCATATTTTCACTTCCGCCAACAGCGGCGGTGGCATCCAGGATCTGCTGCAGTGCCTGGAGACCGAGGTGCGCAACCTGGTCCCCGCCGAAGCGGAATCCTCTCTTTTGATCAACGCCCGCCAAGAGCAGGGTCTGCACCAAATCCACACGCATATCCAAACCGCCGGTCACTTGCTTTTCACCCTGCAGCCGCTGGAACTGGCAGCCGAAGAGTACCGGGCCGCCCTGCGCGGAATCGCCGAACTGGACGGCACCGGCATTACCCCCGATATCATGGACACCATCTTCTCCAAATTCTGCATCGGCAAATAAATCCATACCATAATACCAAAGCGGGGTCCATGAAGAAATCCCGTCCCATGGCCCCCGCTAGCATGCCTCCGCCCGATTCTTATTCCATATCCCAGCCGGCTAACAGAGTGTATTTTTTCTTCTCCTCGATCGTTTGCTCCATCCCCTGCTGCCTGTCTTTTGGCTGATATTCGATCCAATACACCCGCTTGGGAAGCCGAATTCGCAGGGGGAAGGTTAATCCATCGTTATTATCCCCTAGATCTAAAAATGAGGACAAATCGGTCTCGGACTTAGCGAAAAACGGGTACCGCGCTGCGGCTTCCGTAAACCATTGGACATACTGGGTTGACAACTTATCAAGATCCGGCAACGAGCCAGGCTGACTCGTCCCAGACTCTCGGTGTTCGTTTTTCATGGGAATTTGTATTACAATCTCTTTCTCTCCAAGACTGTATTGGAACTCCGCAAAGGATTGAACTTTCTGGAAGATATGCTCGACAATGAAATGAGGAAAGGGATCAGAATAATCCTCCGTCCT
>JAVFAP010000161.1:0-8049 GCA_034002445.1 bacterium
GCGGCCTGCGACGAGATTGGCTTTGAAGGATATGTCGCGGCGGAAGTGAGCGGCGGGGATTTGAAGGCCCTGACCGAGAATGTCTCCAAACCCATGGATACCATCTTCGCGATGTAAGAAATCCGGGATCCGTTAAAACAACCGAGCCAGGGTGGATTTTTTAGATCCGCCCTGGCTTTTTATTTCTCTGCTTGGAGTGTTCGGTTCAATCCAGCAGTGGGGTAATCTCTGCCTGATCGGTATTCAGATCGATCGTGATTGTGGTTCCATCGGCGAAAGTGCTGCGCTGGCGGCGGTGGGATGAATCCAAAAATTCATGCTTGGTCATCTCCAGCAGGCCCACCCGCTCATGCAGGGCGCAGAGGGTTTCCACTTGCTTGCGGTGGGCCGCGTCCGGGGTCAAACTCAGGTAGGGCAATCCCGCGTTGAGCAGGCCGTGCAGATAGCCGAGATCGTTCTCGGGGATTCCCCACTCGCCCCGGCCCAGGGACCAAGGCAGCAGAATGGCGTCATGATAGACCAGGGACAGCAGGGGAACGGGGATGCCCATCGCCGGGCCCTTGCCAGGGTTGGGATCGAGGGCATAGGGGCCGTGGTGGACGAGGTCCAGGTAGGGGATAGCCCAATCAGCGGGTTCTTCCGAGCTGACCACCCCCCCGAAGGAGCGGATGATATCGAAGCAATCGCCCCGGAAATCCAGGCATTGCTGTCGGGTGACGGGGTGCTCGGGATGGGAACACTCATCTGGCGGCACCACGGCGAAGACATCCAGGTAGGCGCCGCGTAGTTTAACGCCTTGGCGATGTATTTCTTGGTGATTTTTCATCACATGGCCGGGAGCGAAAGAGGAGCAGAGGATGGACTGTTTGCCGCCATACCAGGTGCTGCCGGTATAGCGGGAGCCATCCAGGTTAAGCACGGTGTGGCGCAGGTCGAAGGACTGGGCGTCGAAGTAGTAATCGCGGTACTGGTCGTGGACCGCGAAGACAAATCCCAGTTCTTCACAGACATCGGCGAAATGGCGCATGCCGTCCCACCCCCCGGCGTCTGGGCAGGGAGGGAGGATATCCGGGTGCAGGTTGTCGTAGCCGCGATAAACCCAGCCATCCAGGTGAACATAGGCTTTTTTGATTCCCTGCTCCGCCAGTTGGCGCAATTGGGTGGCGCGGTCTGCAAAGGTGACCAGTTGGTGATTGGCGGAGGGATCATCCTTTTGATAATAACTGGAATCGGGCTGGATATGGTAGAGAATGCTGGTATGCACCACGGGAGAACCAATCAGTTTTTCCACCAGGGGGGTCCGGGCGATTTTGGTTTTGAGGTCGACAAGATGCCCCGTGTCCATCACGTACTGGCGGTAGGCCTTGGCCAGGTCCACATAGTTACCCTGATCGAAAAACGTCATTCGCAGTTTTCGGGGATAGGCGAAACGGCCAAGGGAATTCGCCCAACGGGGTTGAATATGGGTCGGCCCGCCGGCGGGATGGGCAAAGTCGCAACCGGCATCCACGGGGGTTTCCAGCAAGACTAGGACGGCCGCCTTGTCTTGCTGATGCCCCCACCAGGGCATGTACAGCCCCCGGCCATACGAGATCGAATCATAAAGCCAGACCTTGCGGGGCCAGTCCTGCGGCAACAACATCCCCTGCATAAAGGGTACAACCGTGGCATCGTAGGAGGCTGGTTCGAAACCCCGAGGCCAGAGGAGCTGCTGTACCGCCGCGCGGCCCTCGGTGATGACGGCGCGAAACGAGACATTTTCGTCCACTCCTTCCAGGCACAGGAAGAGTTGCGCGGTGACATCCAAGATGGTATCGCCCTCGCGGAATTGCCCGAACTCCAATTTCAAACCAGTCTCGAATCCATTCTGATAGGGGGTAATGGTCTGGATACCCGCATCGGTTAGGGCTTGGGAGAAGACCCCATTGGTTTTGAAGGTGATGTCGTTGGTATCCCCAGGCACCAGATTCCAGTGGGTATGGGGCGTTTTGATGGCCAATGCAAGGGTTACGGGATCGAGGCGCAGGGTCAGGCGCTTGCCCATGACCGTCCAAGCGGAATCCTGCTGCTCGACACGCACGGAAGACGGGACACGGTAGTCCGGCTGGGTGGATTGAGCCATCGCTGCAGGGAAAGCAATACAGCCAAGGAGAGAGACAAGAAGGAATTTTTTAAACATAGAGTTTCTCTTTTCTGATGATAATCTGGGGCGAGAATAGCAAAGAATCCTGGGGAAGGATAGACGGAGACAGACAGGATTTGTGGGAATGGGGAACCGAGTCGGCGGGGAAAGCCAACCTGGAGCGATAGGATTATCCTACAAAATTCGGAACAAAATAGGAGGGGGCCCGCTGGTTTGTGGGCCCCCCTCTGGTTTTTATTCTGAGGTTTTATCGCGGGATCAGACCGCCAGGGTAATGTGGGATTGCCGGGTGATGGAGTCGAAGACAGCCTGGGTGAACTGCATATATTTATAGCCGTCGTAGAAATCGGGGTGAACGGGCTTCCCTTCCCGGATGGCGGCGATGAAATCACGTTCCACCGTCCAGGGGCAGGCTTCGGCATCCATCGATACGGGTTGCCAGTCTCCGCCCGCAAGGGCCAGTTCAATGGTATCGGTGGTGAAATCGTAGCGTACCGCCCCCTTGGCGCCGTAGGCTTCGACACTGTGATGGGGAGCGGGACGGGCCACGCCACTCCATTCCCAGCGCATGAGGGCGCCGTTGAGCATCTCGCTGAGCACCATCACCTGATCAGGCCGGGTTACGGGGCGATTTTCTTGCTGATGGGGACGGAGCGGGATGTGCGTTTTGGCCTGGGCCGTAACGGTACGGGCATAGCCGAACCAGCGGTGGATCACCTCGGCGTAGATACCGAGGGTGAGGGTGTTAAGACCGGAAAGGTCTTCCCGCTGGCGCCAGGTCAGGGGAGTGCTGGGATCGAGGTAGTCGGCGCCCAGGGCACGGAAATGGATGCTGTAGAGATCGCCCAGGATGTTCTCCTGGTGCAGCAGGCGCCGCATGACCGCGTCGCCCTTCATGCCGAAGGGGGGTGGGCAAAGCATGGTGACGCGTTCGGTCTGCTGGGAGGCATTCCACATCGCCTGGGCTTCTTCCAGGTTCATGGCCATGCGCGCCTGGCAGAAGACGTGTTTATCCATCTCCAGCGCTTCCAAGGTGATGGGATAGTGCATGTAGGGCCAGGTGCCGATCCATACCACATCGATATCGGGGCAATGGACTAGGTCCTGCCAGGTGGCGAAAACCTTGGCGATGCCGAATTCCTTGGCCGCCTTGCGGGACGAGGCTTCGCCGCGGTTGCAAACGCCGACCAATTCCACGCCTTCAATCTGCTTCAGTCCAGGGATGTGGCGGGTGCGAACAATGTTACCCGCACCGATAAAACCGATACGCAAGGGATGCGGCATGGCTTCTTCTCCTACAATTCGCGGATAATGACGTTACGGAACTCGACCCAGTAGCCTTCGGCGGTATGGGAATCTTGCAGGCCGACGAAGCCGGAGAGGGGTTTGTCCTTGATCGCGTCGATGGCTTCCTGATCAACATCCACCGTTTTTTTGCCATCGACCAGGACCGTGATGCGGTTTTTCACGCAACGGATTTCGTAAGTGTGCCAGACATCCGGGGATTCATCGGGCCGGATTTTTACCGGGACATTGCCGTAGAGGGTGCCGGTGCAATGCAAACTATCGCGGGGGGGCTGTTCGTTGGAGATTTGGCATTCATGTCCGGTAACCCAAGGTTCGCCCTCGGCCAGGGCGCGGATGAAGACGCCGCTATTGCCACCGGCGGAAACGCGGTAATCCAATTTCAGGATGAAATCCTTGTATTCTTTTTTACTGCGGATCCAGTTTCCCCCTTTACCGCCCTCACTGCGTACGAGACCATCCTGAATACTCCAGCCGGCGGGATCCCCCATGATGACCCAGTGGTCAAAATTGTCCTTGGGGAAGAGATTGACATACCCGCGTTTCTTTTGGGTTTCACTGACAACAGGTTCTTTCGATTTATCCACGAAGGGATTGACCTTGGACGCCAGGGAGCAGGAAGCCAGGCCCATAGGTGCGAGAGCGAATAGGAATAAACGGCGATGCATAAGATTCTCCTTTCCCGAATTGTGCGGGAATTATACCGCGTTTTTAAGGAGAACTATAGGTTAAAGGGAATCGATAGACTTTTTCTCGGTTTGGATACAGGAACGCCTACATTCGATTCAGTTCTGGCGAATCGAGTTGTTCGGCCAGTTGGGCTAGGCGATGGACGTAGAGGTGGTCCCGGCCGATCATCTCGCGGGCGGAATGAATCCAATCCTGCCTCTCTTTGGGGTGCGCCAGATAATGGCGGGTTTTCTCGGCCAAGTCCCCGGGGCTGACGGCTTCGGGGGACCATGGAAAGCGGGACAAGGCAAAGGATTCCTGCAAATGTGGATGCATAGGAGCCCCATGCCGGGGGGTGGAAAGCAGAAACGAACCGAGGGCGGGAACCAGAAAATCGCGGTGGGTGGGAGCGCGAAAGCCTTGCAAACTACGCAGATTGATATTGACCGCACACTGCTGGATTAAGGCTGGATAGGCGTGCAGGGGTTCGATCGGGCCGCGAAAACAGGGCTCCAAGGCAGAGCCGACAATCTCATCGCGCCAGGCGGGATTGCCGTAGAGGTGGAAGGCTTCGTCGGCCAGAGCCTGGAGGAAGTCCAAGCGGGAGAGGCGGTTGGCTTCGGTATACAGATAATAAGCCAAGGGGCCGCTGAGTTTGACGCGTTGGGTGCTCGAAAGGGGCGTGGTAGTTAAGATCTTTTCGAAGGAAAGGGATGGATCCGCACGTTTGGCCGCGATGACACAGTCCAGATAGTCGCGCAGGGGTGGCCTCAGTTGCGCGCGAAACTGGGGCAAAGCCAGGGTAGCACCGACATACGAAACGGGGATGATGGGTTCGGTGGCGGGCAGCGGCGCCAAAGCAGCGGCGGCGACGGGTAGAAAGTGAACTTTCGTGCCTCCCCGCTGGCGGACCGCCTCGATAAAGGCAGGATCGGAAACCAGAACCGTCTCGCCCTGGTCAAACGACTCGCCGCCCATCATGGATGGATCATCGAATATCCATATCAAACATTCTGATTCTAAAGAATTTAAACCAATTTGATTAAGAAAGAGATGTAAGGGGTGATTGGCCAGGAAAACCGCGTCGGAATGAAAAGCGAGAAGGTCGTTTCGCATGGTGGTGGTGGCATTGGGATCGGTGGGATCGAGGGGGAAGACACGGACCGTCTTGCCATGTTCGCGGAGTCCCTGGGCCAGGCCATGGAGGATGGTTCGCGCTCCGTAGGAGCGGGGGTCGTCAAAAAGCCAGAAGCGGTGGAGGGAGGACCAGTGCATGGAATATCCGTTTAAAAAACAAGAGCGTGGAGACCGTACCCCACACTCTTTGCTTGGGTATGGTCGAGGATTAGAGTTCTTGTTTTTGCAATTCGCGCAGCTGAATCAGCCGGTCTTGGGCGCGTTTTTGCAAATCGGGTTCGGTGACACTCTCCACGGCCTGGTGGCAGTACCAGAGGGCCTTGGGGGATTTTTGTATGACCTGAGTTTCTAGGATCGAGCAACGGTAAAAGGCTTCAAAGCGAAGTTCGGGGAAGTCATCGGATTTCCGGGCCAGGCGTTCGAGGAAAGAAATCCCCCGGTTGTAATCCTTGCGGATCAGCATCAGTGCGGCAAAAAGGCGGGCGGCATCGGGGGCGATGGGATCGGAGGGGTACTCGCTGAGCAAGTCGGTCAGCATCTTGATGGCTTTTTCATCCTCTCCAGCCAAGAAGGTCATGAAGGCGATTTCAAACTGGAGGGTGTTGCCCATATCGTTCTGGAGACCCGGCGGGGTTTCCACTTGGGTATGGATAAACTCCTGGATGGATTGCAAGGTCCGGATTTTATCTTCCAACTCGGATGGTGCGGAATTGGTTTGCAGGGCCCGTTCGGCCAAAAGAGTAAAATAGACGCCGATCTGGGCTTTGAATGAATCGCTGGCCGCTTCCCGGGAGAGATGGATGGCGGTTTCGTGGACCTGTGCCCAATTGGGTTCGGGGTTTTGGAGATGACGAAAGACAGGCCCCAACTCGGGAACCGCGTCTTCCCAGGCGGAGAATGAGCGAAGGATAAAGCGTTCCGTGGCGAGGGATGGGCTAACCAGGAGAAGAAGGCAAGCGATTGAAAAAGTGATGTATCGAAGTTTCATTCTATTCCTTTTTTCTTGAGAAGAATCAAGATGAACATCGGACCGCCGATCATCGCGGTGATAATGCCCACCGGCATTTCCATGGGGGAGAGGATCGTCCGCGCGACAGTGTCGCACAAGACCAAAAAACTACCACCCCCAAAGAAGGACGCAGGCAAGACGATCCTGTGGTCGTACCCGCTGAGATAGCGGACCGCATGAGGGATGATTAATCCCACAAAGCCAATGGGGCCTGCCATCGAGACCACAGCGGCGGTGGTCAATCCACCTCCGAGAAAGACACGCTGATGCACGGCATGGACATCCACCCCGTGGCCAAACGCGATCTCTTCCCCTAAGGATAGATGATTTAGTTCGATCACACAAGAAAACAAGAGCCACAAACCGGGCATCAATAAGGGAAAGAGCGCGGAGAGTTCATTATAGCCCACCACATCGACGCCGCCCATAAACCAGCGGTCCATTTCCATCAGATAATGGGGGCTGGCGAAGTAGCGGATAAACATAATCATGCCCGCGGAGAGGATGGAGATGGTGACTCCCGCCAAAAGCAGGGTAGACGTGGAGACGCCTTCGGGGCGGCGAGCAATGGTGTAGATCATGTACAGAATCGCTCCCGAGCCCAGCAGCGAGCAAAGTTGAATGGTTGAAAAGGGTCCCCAGGACCAGGCGAACCAGGGCACGGTGATGGCCAGCACCGCCCCCACCGAACCACCCCCGGTAATTCCTAGGGTATAGGGTTCCGCCAAGGGATTGTGTAAAATGACTTGGAAAGCCGCTCCCACCACGGCGAGTGCCCCACCGACCAACGCGGCCAGCAGGACGCGGGGGATTCGTTGAAAGAATAGAATCTCGGAATCGATGGTCCAGTTTCTCTGCCAGAGGGAACGGTAGTCGATGGTTTCGCCGCCAATCCACGGGCAGATCAGCAGAACCAGGCAGAAAAAAAGGCCGTAACCGCCCAGCCACAGAATCAGGGTACGCTTGGTCAAGGCCCGGTTCATGCTTCCCCTCCCTGTCCATGGGGAAAAAGCAAGGGCCGATGGGTAAGTGGGTGTTTTAAGAGCAGAACGGGTTCTTCATACACCTGCGCTAAAAATTCGGGCTGGAGAACCTTGTCTGGTGTTCCCTCCCGGACAATACGGCCTGCTTGAAAAAACGAAATCTGGTCACAATAAAGAGAAGCCATATTCATATCATGGAGCACCATCAGAACAGAAATCCCGCGATGAGCCAGATCATTGAGGATATGGAAGAGTTTGACCTGGTGATGCATATCCAGGGCGTTGGTGGGCTCATCCAAGAGAATCATCTCGGGATCCTGGGCCAGGATCGAGGCGAGAAAGGTCCGCTGCCGTTCCCCAGCAGAGAGGTGGGAGAGACGGCGGGCATGAAAGGGCGTGACATCGGTTATCTCCATGGCGCGGCGCACCGCGTCAAAATCAGCCGCTTTCATAAAACCGCCTCGGCCCAGGTGGGCATACCGGCCCATGGAGACAATTTCCTGCACGGTAAAATCGAACTCGTTGCGGGTTTCGGAGGGGAGATAGGCCAGGGAGCAGGCCAAGTCCCGCCGGCTGATGGAAGACAGCCGTTGCTGATTGATCCAGATTTCTCCCTCCTGGGGAGTGAGAATCCCCGCCAGGAGGCGCAAGAAGGTGCTTTTCCCGGAACCGTTGGGCCCCAGGATGGCGCGGAATTGGCTTGGCGGCAAGGCAAACTCGGGCACGGAGAGAGTCCAATCGGAGCCGGGGTGGGTATAGCACAGATGCTGGGCGGCAAGGCGTGTCTTACTCACAAACAGAGT
>JAVFAP010000162.1:0-8038 GCA_034002445.1 bacterium
GTTCTGGTGGGGAGCGCTTACTCGTACTTACAGGAATTCCTGCCGCTGGTGGCCCAGGCGGTGGTCCGTGCCGGCTGGGTAGACTGTATTGGGTATGGCCGCGGCGTGCTCTCATACCCGACGCTCCCAGCAGACAGTTTGCAGCAAGGCACCCTCGAGACACGCTGCTTGTGCCGCACCTTTTCGGATTGCACCACCGCGCCCCGGCACGGCATGGTTTCAGGGTGTTACCCTCTCGATGAGTTCTACAAAATGAGGGAGGAAGCATCCCAACTCAAGGATCTCAAGAAATGAAAACGGAGATAGTGAAGATGGCATTGCCGCACTGCTCCATGCATTGCTATTCGAGCCGGAGTGTATAATCTAGGCAGACCGGGTTCTTCCTTAGAGAACCCCTATTCATAGCAGGGAGAATGATCTATGAAACAGTGGCTAGCGATTATCCTTTTATTGGCCTTTCCTCTCATCCCGGCGGCGGAACCGGTGTATGACGTGGTCGTCGACGGTGGGACCTCCGCCGGTGTCACCGCGGCGGTCCAAGCCCAGCGGATGGGGAAATCGGTTATCATCGTGTGTCCAGACCGGCATCTGGGCGGACTTTCGGCTGGGGGATTGGGCTTCACCGACACCGGGGATAAATCGGTTATCGGTGGCCTGAGCCGGGAATTTTACCACCGGGTGTGGAGCTATTACCAACAGCCCGAAACCTGGAAATGGCAAGCGCGGGACGAGTATGGCAACAAAGGCCAAGGTACCCCCGCGATCGATGGAGCCATGCGAACCATGTGGATTTTCGAGCCCCGCATCGCGGAGCAGGTGTTTGAAGATTTTATCCGCGAAGCACAAATCCCTGTGCACCGCGATGAATGGCTCAACCGCGCCCCAGGCCAGGGTGTCAAGATGGAGAACGGCCGCATTACCTCGATCACCATGCTGTCCAACAGAACCTACGAAGGCAAGATGTTCATCGACGCCACCTATGAAGGTGATCTGATGGCGGCGGCGGGCATCTCCTATCATGTGGGCCGGGAGGCCAACCGCGTTTATGGCGAAACCTGGAACGGGGTTCAGGTGGGTGTGCTGCACCATAGCCATTACTTCAAATCCCGCATTTCTCCCTACATCATTCCCGGGGATCCCAGCAGCGGGCTATTGCCCCGGGTCAGCGCGGAGCCCCCAGGAAAGAAGGGCGAGGGTGATCACCGGGTTCAGGCCTACTGCTACCGCATGTGCCTCACCGATGTCCCCGAAAACCGCATCCCCTTCGCCCAGCCAGAGGGCTATGACGCCAACCAATACGCCTTGCTGGCGCGGGTGCTGGCGAGCGGCTGGAACGAGGTCTTCGGCAAGTTCGATCCCATCCCCAATCACAAAACCGATACCAACAACCACGGCCCCTTCAGCACCGACAACATCGGTTACAACTACGATTATCCAGAGGCCAGTTATGAGCGTCGGCAAGAAATCTTGGAGGAACACGAGCAGTACCAGAAAGGGCTGATGTATTTCCTCGCCAACGATCCCCAGGTGCCCGAATCGATCCGAACCCGGATGAGCCGGTGGGGATTGCCAAAAGATGAGTTTGTGGACAACGACGGCTGGCCTCACCAGATTTATGTGCGCGAAGCCCGGCGAATGATCGGCACGTATGTGATGACCGAAAAAGATTGCTTGGATCAGCGGGTAACTCCACAATCGGTGGGCATGGGCTCGTATACCATGGATTCACACAATGTACAACGCTACATCACCGAGGATGGATTTGTCCAGAATGAGGGCGATATCGGTGTTTCTACAAAACAGCCGTATGAAATTTCGTATGGTTCCCTCATTCCCAAAAAAGAAGAATGCGCGAACCTGCTGGTGCCGGTGTGCCTCTCGTCCAGCCACATCGCCTTCGGCAGCATCCGCATGGAGCCGGTCTTCATGATCCTGGGTCAATCCGCCGCGACTGCCGCGGTCATGGCGATCGAGGAAGGGATTGCCGTCCAGGATATCCAGTATCCCGCCCTGCGGCACAAACTTCTGGTTGACGGCCAAGTGCTGGAAAAAGACCGGAAAAGCAATGTAAGCCAGTAAAAGGAACTGTTTGAGAAGGGATGGAGAAGGGATGGAGAAGGGCGGACCATGGCGTTCGCCCTTTGCCTTGTTCCAGAGTCATTGGCTGATCCAGCGAGGTCTGGATACGGAGGAGTTTCTGCATCTCCAGGATCCGAGAAATGAAAACTGTAGTCTCTGCCTCACGCCGGACCGATATCCCGGCGTTTTACATGACCTGGCTGGAAGAGCGTATCCAGCAGGGATTTGTGGATGTGCACAATCCTGTCCGCAAAGACCAGTCCTCTCACGTCTGCCTTCGTCCAGAGAGTGTGCATACCCTAGTACTGTGGTCCAAGAATTTTCACCCCTTCCTGCAATCCAGTCTGGCGCGAAACAACCAGTACCGTTTTTATTTCCAGTTCAGCCTGGCCCATTGTCCGGAGTGGGAACCGCTTGTGATCCCCTGGCAAGCCCGCATTCGCCAAATGCAGGAACTGAGCCGTCGCTGGTCGCCCCCCCAGATCAACTGGCGGTTTGACCCCATTGTATTCTGGGATCGAGGGAAACAATCCAACATGGATTCATTTCTCCCAATCGCTGACACGTGCGCGGCCATGGGGATCAGCCACTGTACGGTGTCTTTCGTTCAATGGTATGCCAAAGTCAAAAAGCGAATTCAGCCATTGGCGTTGCAGGGATACGATCCCACCCTGGAAGAAATGCAGGAGCACCTGGCCCGCTTAGCCCAAGAAGCCCATGATCGCGGCATTCAACTCTGCATCTGTTGCCAGCCCGAATTGGAAAGCGTTCCCCATGTCCATAAAGCCCGTTGTATTGATGGGCCCCTGTTGAGCCATCTGGCGGGAGAACGGTGTAGCCACGCCCAAGATTCGAGCCAGCGCCCAGGCTGCGGCTGCACCAAAAGTTCGGATATTGGCCGTTACACCATGCCCTGTCCACATGGCTGCTTTTATTGCTACGCCCAGCCGGGACCGACCCACACAGAACAGACTCCTCCAATCCCCATTCTACTCATGGATGAAACAACCCAAACTGGAAGAAAAAAAGAAAAACTATAAAAGCATAGTTATCGCAGGGAGCGAATTCGCACCTCAATCTCCGCCTCGTCTTTCAACAAATCCACCAGCGTTTGGGGATCTGTTTGACCGTAGTGGTAAGGGATCAGGATCTTGGGCCGGAACGCCTTGGCGGCATCCGCGACCATCTCCGGGGTCATCGTATAGGGCAGATTCATAGGCAAAAACGCGATGGCAATCTCTTGCAGTTCCTTCATTTCCGGGATGTTTTCGGTATCTCCCGCGACATAGACCCGCTGCTCTCCAAAGGTCAGGATATACCCATTCCCGGCGCCTTTGGGATGGAAGGGGGTATTGCCCTCCCGCAGATGGACAA
Source organism: bacterium (assembly GCA_034002445.1). Classification (GTDB taxonomy): domain Bacteria; phylum Hinthialibacterota; class Hinthialibacteria; order Hinthialibacterales; family Hinthialibacteraceae; genus JAVFAP01. The sequence continues at coordinate 3,454 of JAVFAP010000162.1, forward strand.
TGTTGTAAGCAGGGATAGCTTCGATCTTCAATCCATCGATTGTCTTCGTGTCCCCATTGGCCATTACGGTCCCTTGTTTCAGTTGTTCATAACAATTTTTAGTGAGGATAATTTTCGTTTCTTCCGTCTGGACAGCCTGGATCGCCTTGGCATCCAGGTGGTCGCCATGTTCATGGGTGATCAGAATGAGATCAGCCTTGGGTTGCTTGCTGTAATCCGCATACCGCCCCACCGGGTCCACATGGATCACATACTCGTCGAACTCAAACAACAGCGTGCCATGACCGATGTAAGTAATGCGCAATCCCCCATCCTTGGTCTTGAGGGTATCCGTCTCAAAATCCGCCAGAGCGCTCCCACAGACCAGAGTTAACAGAACACTGATATAAACAAACAGGTGTCGTTTCATTTCTCTTCTCCTTCTTATGATCTGGTTCAAACTTTGGGATTCCCCTCGAAGGGGATTCTCGCTTCAATTCTTTCAAAACCCAACTTTTTGTTCCCTTTCTTTCTTCTTCTCTTTCCACGAAATGGTATACAGATCGTAACGCCGGTCTTTGAGATTTTGGACTGTGCCCGAATTGCGGGAACTGATCAGGTCGCCGATTCGCAGGTCGGCAATCGTGACCATTTCCACATTGGGAGTACAGTCAGCAGCCACGCCATCTAGAGCAAAAGGAAAATCGCAGGGTGTCAAAATGCAGCTCTGGGCATACTGGATATCCATATTTTCCACTCCCGGCAGGTTCCCGACATTGCCCGCCATGACCACATAGCATTGATTCTCGATGGCACGGGCATGCGAGCAGTATCGGACCCGCATGTAACTTTTGCGTTCATCCGTGCAAAAGGGAACAAACAGAATGTACGCGCCCTGGTCCACCAGATGCCGGGCCAGTTCAGGAAACTCACTGTCGTAGCAAATCATGACACCGATGGGCCCACAATCGGTGGGGATAATGTTTACCTCATCCCCCCCTTGAATATGCCACCAGAAACGCTCGTTGGGGGTGGGATGAATCTTGACCTGCTCATGGATCGAGCCATCGCGCAGGCAGACATAGCACACATTCATCACATCGCCATTCTCGTTTTTGGTAGGGTGCGAGCCACCAACGATATTGATATTATATTGTACCGCCAATTCGTTCAGAAATTTTTTAATCGGATTGGTGTAGTTGGTCAGAGCATCGATGGCTTCGGCCGGCGACAGTTTTTGATCGGTAATCGAAAGCAACTGCAACGTAAACAGTTCGGGGAATGTGACAAAATCGGCTTTGTAATCCGAGACCACATCCACGAAATATTCCACATATTTGCAGAATTCCTGAAAAGAATCCACTTTGCGCTGCTGGTATTGCACAACCGACACGCGGACCCGTTCCGGGAAACTTTGAATCTTCCGCTGGATATGAATCTTGCTGTGGTACGATTGAAAATTCTCTTCATTAATCTCGGGATTATGCCACGCCATGTGGGCGGCATAGCCCAAGGATTCGTGATCCGAAGGGAGATAATCCTTGAGAATACCGATAATCTCGAATCCATTTTTCATTTGGAACATGGCGACCGAATCCCGAATTTTTTTCCTCTTGACCAAATCCAGGTACGCTTCGGCTGAACCCGCCTGGCGGATCTTTCGCGCCAGACCGGGAAGGCGGCCGGCAAAGACGATCCCCCGCAGTTCCAGATCCTTGCAGAGTTGTTTGCGCGCGTCATAGAGACGCTGTCCAATACGCCAGCCCCGAAAGTTCGGGTCCACAAAGACCTCCATCCCATACAGATAATCCCCATCCGGATCATGGCGGGACGCAAAGCCGCCCCCAGTAATCTCGTTCCACGTATGTGGCCGCAGGGCAAAGTAGCCTTTGATGCGAAAGGTGGCACAATAGCCCACGGGGAGGTCCTCGTAGAGCGCCACAAACTGGCCTTCGGGGAAATTGTGGATTTGGCCGATGATCATATCGCGGGAAAGGGAAAGCGATTCACCATAGACACGGATACTGAGGCGATGAATGCCAGGGACATCGTGTAACGTCGCTGGGCGAACTATCAATTTAGGCTTGGTTTCTTCTCTGGATTGCATGGATTGAGTCGATCACCTCTTCCGTTGTAATCGGATTCCTGACGAGGAGAATGAAGAACTTAGGATACACACCCGATTCCCCGCTCTGCAACAGTCATGTGGCTGTATTATACTCCATTCTTGGTGAATATCGAGAAATCATCGAATTCCGATGGCAAACACCCATGTCTTATTGGGATGTAGCCCTGTTTTGATTCTGCGCCGACAATCTATCATCCCTTCCCTTCTTTTGCTACAATTCATGCGTTCCATCCAGATTTCCTATTTCGAGAGAGAGCCTTTCTCATGAAAACTCCATTCTGTTGGGAACCAGGGCAAGAAGAGCAACAGGCCGCCACCGCAGCCTACTATCCCTCTCAATCCAGCCATTATCTGTTTCCATGCTCTCCCCTGCGCCAAAACCACGACGCCAGCCGCTCACCGGGACCAGATCCCTCGGTCTTTTCCTCATTTTTAGAGCAAACCAAAACCATTTATTATGTTGCGGCCGACCGCTCAGGCCGCATCCTCGCCTTCAATCCGGCCTTCTGTCAGTTGGTAGACCGCAAAGCGGCCACCCTCGCCGGGCAATCTCTTTGGCCCCTGCTGACCGAATCCAATCAACAGCAAATCCAACACATGCTCGCTAAAGGCTCTCTGGAAACCTTCTCCAAACGCAAAGTGCATCTGGTGAAAGATCACGTCTATGCCATCACCCTGGAATGCGTCTTGGTTTTTTCGGAAAATCAATTTGTACTGTTGGGTGAAGAACCGGTCCAAGACAACCTCCAGAGCCAGGAAGAAATTGTTCATTTAAACAACGAGCTCGCGGTCTTAACCCGCGAGAATATAAAACAGCGCCGCATCACCCAGCAAGCCTTGGAAGACTTGAAAGAAGCCCAACTCCAACTCATCCAAAAAGAAAAAATGGCCGCCCTGGGGCAGATGACCGCCGGCATCGCGCATGAAATCAATAACCCCATCACTTTCATTCAAACCAACCACGAGTTGATGCAAGCCGAATTCCATGACCTGCTGAGTTTCATCAATCTCATCGGGGACGCCTTGCCCGAACTGCGCAACGCCATCCCCGGACTTTATTCTCGTCTCATCCAAAAAGCCAATGCCATTCGTCTTCCCCACCTGGCGGAAGCCTTGCCTCGGCAAATGCAAACCAATCTGCAAGGACTAACCCGGATTACCGAGATTGTCCTGCTTTTGCGCAAGTACATCCGGCTGGATGAGGCCGATGGCAAAGAGTGCCTGCTATCGGAAGATCTCAATGCCACCCTCCAGTTTTTAGAACCCTTGTGCCAAAAATCCCAAGTGCGGATCGTGACGGATTACCAGATCCATACTCCCGTTTTCTGCTATCCCGCCGCACTCAACCAGGCAGTCAGTAACCTTCTGACCAATGCCATCCAGGCCAGCCCACCGGGGGCCACGGTCCACCTCCGGACCCGCTTGGACCAAGACCATGTCGTTATCGAAGTAATCGACCAAGGTCCGGGGATTCCTCCCGCCATCCGTTCCCGGATTTTCGATCCCTTCTTTACCACCAAGCCCGTTGGGGAAGGCACGGGATTGGGACTAAGCCTGACCCTAAAAATTATCAAACAACATCATGGGGATATCGGGATCGATGAGACTCCGGGCGGGGGCTGCACCATTCGACTCGAGTTTCCGCGAATCCTTCACTCCTAGCCATATTTCATTTGTATCGCCCCAGGTTCTCGAGTACAATAGCGATAAGGAATATAGAATTGTTACACATTGCAACATAGGTACATCCAAACCCTAGGATAATGGAACATGTCACGTGAATCGCTTCTCCAATCGGCTACCCAACTGAACCAACCCGCCCCGGACCATGTCCAAGAATACAGCACGAATAAGGACCATTTGGTGGCTGAACTGAACCGACGCTTGGCCTCACGCCAAGATCTCCCCTTGTTGATTGGACCCAACAATCAAGAACTGATGGAAGATAACCATCGAAACCATGCGCTCTTCATGGAATCGCTTTTTCGTTGTTACAACCCCATCATTTTTGTCGATACCGTTATCTGGGTTTACTCCACCTATCGCGCCCGGGGATTTCGGCTTCCCTATTGGCCCATTCAGTTGGATACCTGGCTCGTCTTATTACAGGAATCCCTCAGCCCCCCGGCGTTCGAAGCCATCGCACCGTTTTACCGCTGGTTAATCCACAATCAACCGGAATTTGTGTTACTCAGCGAAAAAAATATCCAAAATCTCTAGTTTCCATTATTGCCAATTTCATCAAAGGATGACTCATGATACTCAGTCAAGGCTTCCTTGAAGCCCTCGAACCGTACTCACCCTCTTCCTCCTCTTCCCAGCCCACCATCCTGGTTGTGGATGATGAAGCCGCGATTAGCCGCTCTGTTGCCGGTCATCTGACAAAGATGAATTTGCATGTCTTGCTCGTCACGAACGCCACCGAGGCGTTATCTCTCCTCCAAAAACACCAAGTCGCCGTGATTCTCTCCGACCAAC
>JAVFAP010000163.1:0-7996 GCA_034002445.1 bacterium
CTGATCCTACATCCATCAATTTGATACAGGGTCGCCCACCCCACGATTCTCTACCGGATCGGCATCATCTGTTTTCTTCCCTTTATGAAACAAAAATCCCCCCAGCACCGCCACGGCCAACACCAAGTACCCATAGACCGAAACCGGCAGCACCGCGATGCCCAGCAAGCAGAGCGCCGAAACACCCCCCACCAAGAGGGCGTAGGGAAATTGGGTATTGACATGCGCAGTGATACTACAGCCGCTGGACCCCGCCGAGAGGATGGTGGTATCCGAAAGGGGTGAGCAATGATCCCCAAAAATCGCTCCGCCCAACACACTGCCCACCGTCGCGACTATAATTTCATGATTCCCGCCGCCGAGTTGCAGGGCGATGGGCAGCGCGATCGGCATCAGAATCGACATCGTCCCATAACTGGTTCCCGTCGCGAAACTAATTACCGCCGCAAACAGAAAGGTAAAGAAAGGCAAAAAGGCTGGAGGAAATCCGGCACCCAGCAGGGACGCGACATAGGGTCCGGTCCCCAGCTGCTTGCAGACATCGCCGATACTCCAGGCCATCACCAAAATCACGCACACCGTGAACATCCCCTGGCAGCCAGAAAACCACGCCCGGTGAATTTCGAGAGGCGGTTCCCGGAGGATTCCATAGTGTACGACAAATGACGTGATCGTCGCCAGGATAGTCGCCCATAATAGACAAAGAAACGGGTCGGCTTGGCTGAAGAGCCCCATCAGGGTATCCAGGGGATGCACCCAATCCACCGTGGCGCCGTTATGATGCCCATGCCAGGCCAATAGGCCGATGGAGGACACCAGTAAGACAATCAAGGGCAACAGAACAAGGGATGCCAGAGAAGACAGGGGCCGCTCGGATGAATCCGGCGTTTCCACCGCTACAGGAAGTTCCTCGTCCCCCTGGGGAGCCGATTCCACCCGGTACATCGGGCCGAAATCCCGCTTGGACAGGGCAATCATCAACCCAAAAACCAGGGCCAGCACGGGGTAAAACCGGTAGGGGATGGAGGATAAAAACAAGCCATACGCCGTCTCTTGGGTATTGCCGGTGATTTCCAACGCCTCCCGAATCAGCGACACTTCCACCCCAATCCAGGTCGAGACCAGCGCCAGGGAAGTGATCGGCGCCGCCGTGGTGTCGACCAGATACGCCAACTTTTCCCGGGAAATCCGCAGCCGGTCTGCCAAGCCGCGATAGACATTGCCCACCACCAGGCAGTTGGCGTAATCATCAATAAAAAAAAGAAATCCCGTCAGCCAGATCGTGACCATGGCTTTACCCCGATCTTGCACCTGGTTGGCCAGTTTTTTGATGAAAGCCCGTGCCACCGCGCTGCCGTTGAGGATTCCTGTCACCCCGCCGGTCAAGACGGTAAACATCAGCACGATCGCGTTATCGGTATCGGTAAACGAGGCCAGCATGATTTCATCAAACGCCCGGAAGAGCGGCATCACCGGGCTCAATCCATAAAGCAAGTAAGAACCTACGACAATTCCCGCAAGCAAAGCCAGGATGGCCTCACGCAAGACAACACAGAGCACAATCGCGACCAAGGGAGGTAAAAGAGAGTAGATCGTTCCAGCCACAAGAATCACCTTTTTCTGAGAGTGGCAGCATTGTAATGAGTGAAACAGAACATTGTAAAGGAGAACTTTTGCCCCAGGGGGGACGGACATGCCAGCCTCCCTGCCCATCCGCCCCTACCCAGGAACACAAGATTCACACTGTTCAGTTCGGTAATATTACGGTTTTGCCCGTTTGCACCGAGAGGCGGGCCGCTTCCAGAATCTCGGTCACGATCCGGTTATTCTCGAGCGAAGACAGGCCCTCGGGCTCGATCTCACCCCGCACCACCGCGGCCAGGTAAGCCAACGAATGCTGATGTGGCGCGGGCAGCGGTTCGGGCTGGATTGTCTCTTCGGCTTGGTTGGCAAGCCTTTTTCGCACCTGGCTTGGGGTATCCTGGTGAACATAGCCCGTCCGACCGTAGACCTCCATATCCTTGCGGTTAAAAGGCCAGTTCCACGAAGCTTGGATGATCCCCTGGGCGTTGGGATAGGTCAGAAGAATGGTGGCCTCGTCATCGACATGGGGATACACATCCGGTTTGATCTGCTGGGTAACGGCGGTCACGGTCAGAGGCCGCTGGTTATCCATCAGCCAGGTCATCAGGTTGGCGCCGTAACAGCCAAAGTCGAAGAGCGCCCCCGCGCCGTTCAACACCGGATCGGTCAGCCAGTCCAAAAATTCTTGTGAACAGCCGATCTCCTTGGGGCCTTGATGGCCATCGTGAACGACAATCTTCCGAATGTCGCCAATTTGCTTTTCTTTCACCACATCATACACATAGTGGTTGGAGGGATACCAAGTGGTTTCGTAGTTGACAATCACCGCGATGCCCCCCTCCTGGGCAGTGGCCGCAATAGCGTCGGCTTGCTGGGTATCCACGGCCAAGGGCTTCTCCACCATCACATCGATGCCCCGCGCGGCGCAGGCCTGGATCACAGCCAGGTGATCGAAGGTGCTGGTAAACGTGGCGACTGCCTGCGGCTTGACTTCATCCAGCATGGCGGCGAGGTCGGTATAGATCAGCGCAGATGGATAGCCAAACCGCTTCGCAATGGATTCGCCCAAGGCCTGGTCCGGGTCATACAGCCCCACGATTTCAATCTCGCGGACATCCCTGGCCTGGCTGAGAAAGCCATGCACATGCCCATGCACCATGCCCGCAATCGCCACCCGGACAGGGGTCACGGCAGGGACTGTTTGACCAAACGAACTCAGTGCCATCACCAAAATCAAACAAAAACAACCAACGGACTTACACATCCACTTCTGTCCCATCATAATTTCCTCCCGATAGCAAAAAGGAGGGACATGCCCTCCTTTACTGTTTCCTTACCGGTTCATGCTCTCTTAGAACGAATACCCGACACCCAATGTGTACTTGGTATCGCCCTCTTCCTGACCTCGGGCCGGGGTATTGTCAAATTCGTAGCGAATTCCCGCGTTGGATGACCAGCGTTCGTTCCACTTCCAGGTCAACGCCGCTTCGTTGATCGAAATCCAGTCATCGGTATCATCGAGGCTCAGTAACAGTTCGGACGTTTCGGTGAAGCGCAGTTTTTCTTTGACAATCCACCATTCAAAGCTCACCGCCGCACGGCCAGCGACATAGGACGAATCATCGGCGGAATTGCCATAGTTTTCGTTGACGTACGAAAGCCCGCCTTCGCCAAAGATTTTCCAGGTATCATCTTCAATAAATTGATACCCAAGTCCCAGACCGCCCGTAGTCCGGTTTTCCAGATCCTTGATGGCATCCCGGTCAATACGGGTATTCAAATAACCGAACAATTTCTCATTAAAGAAATAGTCGTATTTCCCTGAAGCGAACTGGTCATCCCGAATACTGTCACTGTGGGTTTCGGAATAATAATACCCCGCACGAAGGTTGATCCGGTCTTCTTCAGTCCGCCGGTTCAAGTCTCCCGAGATACCAATAGCCGTGGTTTCACTGTTTCCATCGGTGATCGCCATACTGCCCACGATCTCGCCCTTCCACTTCACTGGAGGCGGGCCCGCCGGCGCGGGGGGCGCGATCGCGGTGATTTCTTCCGCCTGGATGGGGACAATGGTTTGATCCTCGGTCCGAATCACTTCCATCTGGGTGGTGCCGGTAGAACGGATGGTGCCTTGAATCACGGTCCCGTCCTTCAGATGGACCGGCTTGCTCTCCATCGATTCAATCCCGGTGACCTCTGTGGCGGGAATCGCCAGTTCGCCCGCAAATGAGGTTGTAATGGATATTTTGCCATCGACCATCTTGGTGATCTGTCCGAAGAGAATACTCCCGTCCTTCAAGCGAACCGTGTCGGCTTGCGCCCAGCCCGATCCCATGATTACCAATCCAGCGACAACCAATCCGAGGATCCAATGGGATCCTTGCCTTGGGCTTCCAGCCCGGTGATTTTTAAATTGTTCATTCATGCGTTCAGATTGCTCCTATCCATCCATCATTTCAATTATTGAGGCAAAAAACTATTCTCATTATGCTATCCAACCCCAGGGATGCCTAGCCCTTGCCCCGTCCTCGGCTCCAGAATTTCGGCACGATTTACGCAGGGATCAAAATCCGGCCTTCACCCAGATCACCTATCCATACGCCTCGATTCTGTTCAAAAAACAGACACACGGTAAGCGCCCCCATCAGCGAATCCAGTTCATGATCCGAGAGGCAGGTCTTGGAGTACGGCTGTCCGGCAAGGGAGGGAAGCCAGGTCCACAAGTGTTGCTGCAAAAGGGCCCGGCAGGCGCGGGAGCGCTTGGGTTTGGGAAAAGCCACATCGGGGAACAGAATCGACCGAGTGGCATAGGGATAGATTTCAAAACACGGAACCCCTTCCACTTGCCATCGGGCATACAATCCGAGCCCCCGCTTGATCCAAGCCTTGGCGGCGGGGAATGTGGTTTTGGTTACAGGATAGAGGGGGAAGCCGCGTTGACGCATCTGCCGTTCACAGGTTCGGGCCGGGGTGTGGGGGCAGCGGCAAGAAGCAGGGTGCTCCAGACAACAGCGGCTCATGCCGGCTGGCAAGGAGCTGGGGGCATCGATCCCAAGGGCGGTGAGCGGAAACCCCGTGAAAAAGGCCTGGATTTCCTCATCGCGATACGCGTGGCCCACCTTCACAACCAATCCATCCGCACCGAGGATCGCACAGCCACTGGGTTTTTCTTCGCTGGAAGAAGGATCGATTCCGCCATAACAGCGCATCGGTTCGGTCCCTGCAGAGTTCAGCTAAGCGAGGAGAAAAAGCCCAACTCACGCAGGCGCCCAGCTTGGCGGCGGCGGCGCAGCCGATCGGCCAGAATGATGGTTTCGACTTCCTGGACGGCGGTCGCGAGGTCGTCATTAATCACCACATAATCATACATGCCCAGGAATTGGAACTCGTGGGTGGCCAGGGCAAGCCGTTGCTCCAGCTGGTCCCCTTCTCCCTTGGCGCGGGAAAACAATCGTTCTTTAAGGGTCTCGATGGAAGGGGGGAGAATGTAGATAAACAGCCCATCGGGGTAATGCATCCGCGCCGAAGCAGCGCCCTGCACATCGATCTCGATAATCACATCCCGACCAGCGGCAAATTGGATTTCTAAAAACGGTTTTGGGGTACCGTAGTAATTCTCATACACCTTGGCCCATTCCAGCATGGCGCCCGCCTGGATATGGCTTTCAAACTCTTCCCGGGTAACGAAAAAATAATGGACTCCCTCCTGCTCGCCAGGCCGGGGGGGACGGGTGGTCATGGAGATGGAGGCCACCAGATCCGTCCGCTGCGTCAGCAGTCGCTGGATCACAGTGCCCTTCCCAACCCCCGAGGGACCGGAAATGATGATCGGAGCGCCTTGGACAGGGTGATTCACGAGAGAGAGCCTTTCATTCCAGAGTCGATCCAGGGGATCAATGCAGATTTTTATAAATGGGCAACGGATTTTTGTTGATCTTTGTCAACGCGGAGAAATCAAAAAACAGATTGAACAAAGGGGATATCCTGAAGTGATACTGGGTGCTCAGCAGTTGATTGGGTTCTTCCACAATTTTGGCCTCCATCAAGCCAAACCAATGAAAGGGTAAAAAGAAACGCTTGAAAACAATCACTTTCAAATCTCTCCTCTTCCCCTTCTCCGCGAGTTCACGAATCAGCATGAGATGGGCAAATTTTTCATAGTCTGTCGCGGGATCGATCCAATCCTTGGCCAGGATCGCACTACGATAGACCGAGAAGGCAAGTTGATACTGGAACCCGCTGCATTCCTCGCACCCATCCAGATTCGCCAGGTTGAATACATTGAAAAACGTCTCAAAAAAGAGAGCATACAACTCTCCTGCCTGGGATTCCTCCAGCAGGGTGATCCCCTTCTTGGTGATCATCAAGTGCCCGTTGGATTTGCGGACCAAGTGAGAAAACTCCGCCACCATGCGCACCGCAAACAAAAATTGAATCTCAAATTCTTTAACCGACCGCGAATAGTTCTGAAGCAGCCAGCGGTCAGCGGAATCCAACTCCATGGGCTCGGTAACCTGCAGGATAAATTTTCGGTTCAGAAATCCCTTGGGGGTCAATTTGGTTTTTCCGTTGTTTTCCAGAAGAGAAGTCAAAAAAATCCGGAGATTTTTCATCAGAATGGTCGAACCGACCTCTTCACAAGACAAATTGCGGTTTATCACAATGGGATAATTCTCACCCCATTTCAGATTCAGCAAAACGTGCATCTGATCGGGGGAAAGCCCACCCAGTTCTTGTTGGGGGGTTTGGTGGTATTCGGCCACGACTTGCTGCAAGCATTGGTTCAGTTCTTCCACCGTCTGCACCTGGTTTTGAGCGACCAATTCCGCTAGGCGCTCCCGGATTTCCGGGGGCATCGTGGTATCCAGTGCTTCCTCCTCTTCAACGGGTTCACAGGGCTCGGCGTCATTTTCCAAGCGATCCGCCAGACGAAGCCAGGTTTTAAAATGCGGATCGTCCGGATGCATTTCAAGTTGATCCAGAACCTGGGAGAACAGTTCATCAAGGAGATCCTCAGTGAGAAAAACCACAAAATCTTCTCGCGAGGGAATTTTTTCCAGCCGCCGCAGGACTTGTTCCAATGTTTCGGATAACGGTAAGGTATCCAAAATCAACTGCATCTCTTGATCGGTCAAGAAGAATTCATACAACGTGGGGGGTATGTTTTGATCCATCATGAAATTGGCTGTCTCCCAGTAATTCGATTCTGCTTCCGCTGCGGACGAGGAAAATGAAGGTGACCACTTGATTCAGCTCAGGCGGTTTTAAACAAAGCCTATACCAAGTGTAACAGAAAAAGGAGGCCCGTGGAATTCATAAACAACTACCGAAGCACAAAAAAAGGATCAATTGCCGAAACTCCCGACCATCCGGGCGGATCCAGCCGACCCCGATCGAAAAGAAGGTTGGAAAGAACGGGGTTGGGCAAGAAACCATTCAGGAAGAAGAGTCTGCATTTCCATCCAAACCCCGGAGAGCCCGTTTCGTCGCATCACTGGTCACTTTGATCGCTTTGGCCAGTTTTTGGCTGCGGGTTCGAGTAAATTTCTTGATGTTTTCCATTCTTCGCGCCCGTTCGGCCACGGATTCCACGATTTCCTGCTCCAGCACCTGCTGAATCTCTTCTTCGGATTCACATTGGCGCTGAATAAAAGGGGTTTCGGCTTGCAAGGATTCGAATTCTTTTTCGATGGATTCGATTTCCGCAGCGTTTAAGATTCCCCGCTTATGTTTGAACATGGTAATCACGGTCAGATGGGGTGGAAACGTCTTTTCCTCCACCTCTTTCTGATGGGTTTCAACATAAAGCCGTTGATAGCGCAGAATGGTATCCTGCCAGAGGGGCAATTTTTCGGCTGGCGCAAAACTATGATCTTCGGGACGATCGGTGATGATCAAGGCAATCACCCGTTTTGATTCTTCATTTGTCGTCATGTACAGGGCTTTACGATAGAGATCGACCCCGACACATTCAAGCCACTTGTTGTTACGCCGGAAGAGATCCTTGAGAAAAAGGGCGATACGGCTGTAGATAGGGCTGATGATCAGCACAAGGTAGGGGCTCTTCTCATCCCCTTTTTGCGATGCATTCGCGTCTTGCACCTCGAGCATCCGCTTTGCCTTCACACCACCGACCTTTTTCATTGTGAACGAATCCACGTTTCTCCTCCGAATACTCTCGCAATTATGCTATTCCATTATACACGAAAATCTGGAGACGGAACCGAAGAACGAATCATTACGATCGAGACCAGAACCGCAATCGTTGATTACACTTCCCGTAGAGGTCCCCTTATCTCAGCTAAGTCCCAGCCTGGATTCCGCTCAATCACGGCAGCCATTCCGCCAAAGGGGCGGCGTAACCCTGAACCCGGCTTATTCGTTGTATGTTTTTTAACAGGAATGAGGAAAC
>JAVFAP010000164.1:0-7978 GCA_034002445.1 bacterium
CCTCGCGGTCAATTTGGTAAATGGTGTCTTCGGCGGTTACTACATGTACTGCGCTCAACTCTTCGATGGATTGATGCACCAGGCTGTGGTGTACTATTTCGCAGACTTGCTGGCCGATGGCGATGAGGATATCCCGGACTTTTTCGTGTTGCATGGTTTACTCCATTTCTTGGTACGCGCTCAGATCGACCGAGCGCAATTCGGCCGCTTTGTCTTCCGGCATGGTATCCGCCATAAAACTGCCGCCCCCGATTTCGGGCCCGGCCAGGAATTTTTGCAGCCCTGGTTGCCGTAAAGGGGGCTGAATTAGCAAGTGGAGGTGGTAATCGGGGTACTCTCCCCCATCGACTGGCGCTTGCAGGATCGATAGGACATAGGGAAAGCGCATCGAAAAGTAGGTATCGTAACGGCGGATAGTTTCTTGGAACACCGCCGCGAGGCCGTGGAGTTCTTCGTCACTCATGGTGAGTAGCGTCGCGTGTCGTTTGGCTGGGTAAATCTGCACTTCGTAGGCATAGCGGGCAAAGAAGGGGATAAAGGCGACGGCGTGCTCGTTGCGAGCGATGACGCGGATTTCGTCCTCGATCTCGGCCTGGATCACATCGGCAAACAGGTTGCGGTTTGTTTCCTGGCGGTGGAGGTTGGCGGCTTCCAACTCCCGTTCCACCAAGCGAAACAAGAAATTGGTGGCGTAGATTTGGCAATGGGGATGAGGATTGGATACCCCGACAATCTCGCCCTTGTTTTCAAACACATGCACCGCGTGAACGCCGGGAACTTTACTTAGGGTGCGGACTTCCTCACGCCAGGCCAGGAAGACGGGCGTGACTTTGTGCAAGGGCATCTCCGAGAGGGTGACATTGTGGCGAGGATCATAGCAAACCACCCGGGCGATCCCATCGGCGCGGCGGCGGCAACGCACGCCTTGGCCTAGTTCGACTGGCGGGGCATCCTTCCCAACCACGGGGTGGTCGTTATCGAAGATGAAGATGCCATCATAGTCCGGATTGCGGTGCCCGTGGATGCGTTTGTTGCCGGGGCAGAGGTAGCAGGTTGGATCATATTCTGGCGCGGACGATCCCAATCTTGCCTGGGCGCCGCTCCAGGGCCGCTGGTTGCGGTGCGCGGAGTAGATTACCCACTCGCGCCAAAGGGGATGCCAGCGTTGTTCCCATTGTCCTTGGTATGTAGTCATGATCGATTTATCCTTCAATCCACCGTAGGATTTGGCGAACCATTGGAGTCCGCCCGTCTTAGAATTCAATAATCCGTTCCGCGATTTCCTTGCACAACTGGCTGAAGAGCCGAGCCGATTCGCCCTTATATTTTTCCTTGATGGATTTGTACTCGGTTTGGGTGTCCATGGCGTCCGCGATGGCGCCCATATTGGGGATAATGGTAGTAAAGGGGATGGGCATCTGGCTATACTCGCCAAGGGAATCCTGGACCAATCGCATGATTTCCTTGTGTTTCGCCACTTGCACCCGCACCATCGACCATAATGTCCCCAGGCAGCGGATGCGGGTATATCCGCGTTTTTTCATCCGGTTGAGGAGGTAGAGCGAGCCCCGGATCGAGAGTCGATCGGGGATGGAGGGGATGATTAATGCATCCGCACTGCCAAGTAAGAACTGCACTTGCAGGGCGAAACTGGGGGGGCAATCCACGAGAGTAAAATCATAATGGCGGTTACACCAGATTGAGAACACTCTTCGTAACCGATTGAGTTGCTGAAGGAAAGCCTCGTTGCTTTGATACCCTTTCTTGGCTTTTGCCATGTTGGTGGAAAATTCATCGATGCGGTGGGAGCAGGCTAGGCAGTCCAGGTTGGGGCGGATGGGTTTGACCGGGGTTGAGAATTTTGAGATGAAGGAGGGGATCGAGGAGGGGGCGAAACGTTCAGAAAGCATGGCGGCCAGCAGGTCATGGAGGGTCTGGCGATTCTTTTCGGCCAGTTCCAGGCGTTGTTCGCCCAGGAGTAACTCGCTGGCCATGCATTGATGGTCCGCGTCGATCAGCAGGACTTTTTTGCCTTTCGCGGCGAACCACTCGGCCAGAGCGACGGTGTTGGTTGTTTTCGCGACTCCGCCCTTCAAATTAAACATCATGACCATCGGCATGGGTGGGACAACCTCATCCTATCCAGAGTAATCAAGACGGTATCATAGAGGCATGGCGCGGGTTTTTCTATCTTTGAGGGGTGATTTCAAGGGAAATCGGTCTCCTGAGGTGGGGACATAAGGCGGGGGCATGGAACCCATGCCCCCGCTGGAACTGCGTGTTTACCAGAGATTCTTATTGAAAGCGAAAAACGGGGTTGGCCAGGACGGCATGGTCGGCCATGAGGCCATCTTCCGTGCCGGAAACTTCCAGGATCAGGTCGGGGACGCCATCCAGCATTGTTTCCAGAATAAACACTTCATCATTTCGGCGCAGGATGGGGCTTTGCACCAGCAAGTCTTCGCTGGAACGGAGGATAAATTGCAGCGAGGCCACTGTATCCTCGGGTAAATCGCCGGAGACGCCGACGGAGGCCCGGAACATGGTCGCCCCTTCGGGCACGGCGATGCTCAGGATGGTACCGCCATGCACGCCATAGCCTTCCGCGTAGGGCGTTCCATCGATTTGCAGGGGATTCCCGCTGATGGTGTGATTGCGGACCGGGGGATTCCATTTCCATTCCAGGATTTCATAAAAACTCTGGTAGAGAGGGAGGTCGGTCCCATTTTCACGTGCCAGCTGCGACGCCAGCCGTGCCTCATAGATCGAGCGGTTGGGCGCGGTCTCGATGGGGATCAACACCACCTGGGGTGGAACTTCCTCGGCGGGGACAGGGTCCAAGAAGATGATTTTCCGTTCATCCGCGGGGGCATACTGATCAATGGAGAACGGCGATATTTTGCGGAGGTAGCCAGTGATCTCGTTGAAACCTGCCTTGGCGCGGGGATCGTTCCAGCGGTAGACGGAGAGGCTTTTGTCTTCGAACTCACCCGACCAGATCGCGTATTTATAAAGGTTGAGAATTTCCCAATAGGGAGTCAGCAGAATGGACTGGGTTGGGAGTTTTTCATAGGTGGCGTCCAAGTAGGCGCGGTTGTAGTGTGCGTTGCGTTCCCCGATCATTTGCCCGGTCGACTTGCATTGCAGGGTAACGGCGCCCAGCATAAGAACGGTCAGCAGGGTGATGGGGATCCAGCGGTTGTTCATCCATTCCTGCAAGGCTGCCAAGAGGGCATCCAGCCCAATGGCTAGGAAGAGGGTGGAGCAGAGCAGGGTGGGGATGAGGATGGCGTCCTTATCCGCCTGGGTCCAAATCCCGGCCAGCAGCATGTGCAGTATCAGCATGTACAGTAAAAATGCGGTCTCGCGGCGCTGGAAGGCCATGAACGAATAAATGCCGATGATGGTCAAGGCCGCGGGTAAAATGCCGTACTGGGCGATATAGAAGAGACCGCCTTCGTGGATGCCATGCTCCAAAATCCAGCCGGGTTGTAAACGCAACATACCCAGGTTAGAACCGCCTGACAGGTAAACCAGGTATTCGCCCAGGGATTGAAAGGTGTAAAAGTCAAACGAATGAGAGCCCATCGCGGAGCGGATGGGGAAGTAGATCAGCAGGAAAAGCGGCATGCACATCGCGATCAGGGCCTTGCCCCAGGGGACTGCATGGGCTTCCTTGCGCTGGAACAACAGCGCGGGGATCAAACCCGCTAGCAAAAAGACCGAGAGCAAGTGATGAACCAGACTGAGCCCTAATACAAATCCTAGCCAAACCACCA
Organism: bacterium; assembly: GCA_034002445.1. Classification (GTDB taxonomy): domain Bacteria; phylum Hinthialibacterota; class Hinthialibacteria; order Hinthialibacterales; family Hinthialibacteraceae; genus JAVFAP01. The sequence goes on from JAVFAP010000164.1 coordinate 3,780, forward strand.
TGCTTGGCTTTTGGCTATCCAGCCAATCGATATAAAGATAGAGAATGATGACGGTTAAGAGATATTGCAGCCCGTAAACTTCGGCGATGGTGGCATTATTCCAGGGGCCGGGACTGATGGCGAAAAAGAACAGCGCGATGAGGGACGAAGCGGGCGACTGGGTAATCTTATAAGTGAGCAGAAAGAGAACCAGCAACGTCAACGCACTGGAGAGGGCGGAGAAGAAAGCGATCCGTTGCGCCAGAGTCGCGATGGGCAACCAGGAAAAGCCGTGGGTGAGAAGATGGTAGAAGGGATACCCGGTCGGGTGAGTGATCCCCAGAATTTTGGCGGAAATTTGAAATTCCGCTGAATCGAGCCCTCCGCCGATTCCTGGAAACAAGGTAATGGTGTACAGACACAACCCCGCGAGAAAGACGGTGAGACCGGTTAACAGGATTAAAAGTTTAGAGGATTTCATAGGCTTTGGTTCCAACAAAAGTTTCATCATCGGTATGCGGCCATCGTAAATGAGAATTCGGTAAAATTCTATGGTTCCAACCCGGATTCTGGTTCCGGTCGCGATCAAACGGGCTGTTGATGAGAAAAAATTCGGCGCATCGTCAAGAAAATTATCTTAATATCCAATAAAACAGACATGGCGGTGATATAGGCCAAATCGTATCGTAGTTTATGCTGAACCGGGGATGAATAAAAGCCATGGATTTGTGCAAGCCCTGTCATGCCGGGCCGAACCGCTTCCCGCATCCGGTAGGCGGGGATTTTTTTGTAATATTTTTCCGCGAAATGGGGTCGCTCGGGCCGCGGTCCGACGATGCTCATCTCTCCCTTGAGCACGTTCCAAAATTGGGGGAGTTCATCGAGATGCCAGCGGCGCAAAAATCGGCCGGTATTGTGCACCCGGGGATCGTCATTCCAAGACAGTACTGGGCCTGATCCTGACTCGGCGTTGACATGCATGGTGCGGAATTTGTACAAAGAGAAGACTACCCCATGCAACCCCACGCGCCGCTGTTTGTAGAAAACCGGCCCGTGGCTGCTGCTTTTGATCGCGATCGCGATTACTGGAAGGATAAAGGCCAGAACCACCAGCGCGAATAGGGAACAGATGATATCCATCCCCCGCTTGAAGAAGAGATTGACCTCGTTGAACGACTTGGGGCTGGTGGTGATGAGGGGGATCCCCGCGACTTGTTCGATCTCTACCTCGCCAATCGTCACTTCGTAGAGTTCCGGCAAAAGACGCACCTTACAATTGGTGGCGTGACATTTGGATAAAATGGAGAGCAGTTCCTGCCGGTTGGCTTTGCGGCTGGTGACGATGATCTCATCAATATTTTCTTGCTCCACCAAATGGGACAGGTCATCGATTTTTCCCAAAATTAGAGAACCGGGTTTGGGGACTTCGATGGAATCATCGACCATCCCCACCACCGCGTGGCCCAGGCGGGAGTATTCACGGATGTCGCTCTGAACGCTTTCCCCCAATTCGCCCGCGCCGACGATGAGGATGCGGGTGATATCATAGGCCCAGCGCCGACGGCGGCGCAGATAAAACACCCGCCAGCCACAGGTTCCCGCCCAGCTGATGATGAAATTGAGGATGACGATATAGCGGGAGATGCGGTAATCCTGCTGGCCATCATGCAGCAAAAAATTGGCGATGATCGGCTTATAGTAAAAGGTGCCCGTGTACAGAATGGCCAAAAATTCGATGGCGTGAGCTGTCAGCATCGCCACCAGGGTAAAATAAATTATGTCGAATGTCACATATTTCCGGCTGAAATCGTACATCCGGAAGAGGTACAAGGTTCCGAGGGGGAGGATGAGGATAAAGACGAATAACTCGATATAGACGAGGAAATTTTCAATGGGGATTTGACGGAAACGGATAAAAAACGCGAGGAACAAAGAGGCCACACTGACCAGCAAATCGCACAGGATGAATTTGAAGACAGGACCCTTGGGCGCCCCTTTTTGTTTTTGCGCATATGGCATGGAATAAGCACTCTATTTCGTTTATTTACAAGCAGTTAGATCGATAGAATCCTATGGAAATCCTGTTCTTTACTTTATCATTGCGGGATCGAGTTCCCAAGGTTCCGAAACAGCGGATCCTGTTTTTTGCTGGTGTCATTTTAAAATCACCTCGTGCCGCTGACAATCTTGGGCCGGGGTGCTATAACCTGTTGACAAAAGAGATGTTGGGGTTGCGGATATGAATCAGGATAAACCGTTGTTCGTGCTGCCGGTGTTGACCCGGGATGATGGGGGATTCTTGCTGTTGCTGGCGGCGGTTACCCTGTTCCTGTTAGGGCCGATTGTCACGGGTGGGCTTCCCTTGGATGAAGATTCTCTGCTGTTCTACTACCCTCTGCGGGTGTTACACAGCGATCCCGCGGTTGGCTTGTGGAATCCCTACCAATTTTGCGGTTTTCCCCGTGATGGCAATCCCCAATCGCAACTCCTGTATTTCCCCAACCTGCTTCTTCAGTTTCTGCCGTTGTCGTTGGGATTTCGCCTTTTGTTGGTCGGTCACTATCTGCTTGGGGGAGTACTCTTTTTTCTCCTGCTGCGGGGTGCGGTACTCCGTCCGGTTTCGGCGTTTTTCGGGGCATTGCTTTTTATAACGGGTACGTTTTGGCGATGTAAGATCGTCAATTTGGGCTTGCTGGAAGGCATCGCCTGGATGCCGGGGGTGCTGTTCTTCTTTTTGATTGGATTGGAGCACCGCTTCTGGATCGCGTATCTCTGCGCGGCCCTCTTTTTCGCCATGGTGATGCTGGCAGGGATGCCCCATCCCACTCTCTACGGATTGCTCTTGTTGGTTTTAATCACCTTCAGCCTATGGTGGCGGCGGGGCTGTACCTTGACTGAGGGCCTGGCCGCCTTGGTGTTGACGGTCGGGCCAGCGATGTGTCTTGCCGCGGGGATGATTCTTCCCGCCTGGCTGTATCTGGGCGAAACCATGCGAGGGCCATTATCCTTGGAAGAAGCGCTGGCAGGCGCGCTGCCCTGGCAGGATCTGTGGAAGGTCTTTTTGGGCGGACTCTCCCAGCCGCGGATCATGCGACTGGAGCCGTGGGAGGGGACCTGCGCCATTGGCGCCACCGGGCTTTTCTTCACTCTGTGGGGCTGGCGGGCGATTCCCGCGCGACTGCGGCTGGGGCTTGTTCTGGCCTCTCTCTTCGCCTGCCTTAGCGCGTTGGGTGCTCAGGGTGGACTCGCCACCCTGCTGTATCATTACCTTCCCGGCTGGGACCGGCTCAATATGCCCAATCGCGCCCTGATGCTCTGCGCCCTGGTTTTGCCAATATTTGGTGCGTATGGACTCAATTGGTGGCTCTATCAGCGCCAAAAGACCCGATTGCAAGCGCACATTTTGGCAGCCTTGGGCGGCTTGGCGCTGGCAGGGTATGCTGTTGCCGCCGGGGTGAATACGTGGGTATGGAAAACGACGCTCAATCCCGGCTTGACCAGCGAGGTGTTTTTAGAGTCGATTTCCAGCTCTGAATGGGCCTTGTACAGCAACCTCCTGTGGCTGGGGCTCTCTCTGGTGTTGCTGGCCTTGCTGGACCGCTTCCGCTGGTGTTTGTGGCTTTTGTTTGGGTTGGTTTTGTTGCAATCCTGTCAATTCAATGCCCGCCTCTATTTAGAAACGACAGACTCCTCGTTTTATACGAAGCCCAAAACCGTGGCGCAGATTCAATCGTTCCAGCAATACAAACCTTATGACCGAGTGATGAGCTATGAGCCTTCAATCGATTTTGAAAACGATGTGCGGGTCTGGCATATCAAGCCCGCGGTGGTGCCTCGATTTTCAGAAATCTACGCCCTGTCGGAAATCCAGGGCTACGATCCCCTCTTTCCTCGCCGGTATGCCGAACTGGTCCGTGCCTGGGCTGGGCAGGCCGAGGACAGCGATGCTCGCCGCCGCATCCGGCTGACCCAACTCCCCCGGCGGATGCTGGATCTCTTGGGGATCCGCTACGTCATTGGTCACGCCAATTCCCAATTTGTCTACAAGGGGGAAGGGAAACTAGGGGAACCAGGAACATACCGCATCCCCTGTCCCAGCGAGAATGCCGTGCAATCGTTCGCAATCCGCTGGCTGATGCGGGACGCCGTCCATTTGCCGCAGGGGGAGACGGTATCCCAACTGCATTGCAAGAAAGACGGGGTGACGGTGGAAACCTTCC
>JAVFAP010000165.1:0-7947 GCA_034002445.1 bacterium
GGGCGGCGGCAATAACGGGGTCGGTCGCCTCGATTTCCCGCAAAATCTGGCTCCACGCTGATTGCAGGGTGGAGGAAGTAGGGACATCCGCGGTTGGCTGGACGGGGGGGACTAGGGGGAGTGTTTCCTCGGCTTGTGGCACGATGGCTTCCGTTTGGGGAAGGGCATCGTCAGGGGCAAGCGCCGCGATCGTTTCTGCCACGGGCTGTTCCAGCGGGGCAGCCGCTTGGGGCTTATCTCCTGGGGTGGGGGCGATCAATGCCGGTGGCGCCGCCGAGGTGGCGCTCTCCACCGCCTGGGGCTGATTCACCGGGGCTTGCGGGGCCACGAGAGCGGGGGCAGGTGCCGGTGTGGCCAGAGCGGGTGCCGGTGCGGCAACTGGCATGGCGAGGGTGCCAGAGGCCAATTTACCGAGAATATCTTCCACTTTTACTGCTTGCCCCGCCTTGGCGGCCTTGATCGCCATCATCTCCAGGATCAGGCGAGCGTCCGGCGAATAACGCAGTCGGGCATCCGCCGCCCAGAATACATCGGTGATATAGAGAATCTGCTCCAAACTGGTTTGCTTGGCGCTTTCCTTAAGCCGGGTCCGGTATTCTTCCGGCATGTCGATCAGATTGGTGGTATCCTTGGCGATCTTGCTGACTGCGAGGTTTCGCAAGAATTGAATACATTCCTTGAGGAACCAACTCATCTCGCTTCCCCGGTTGGAGAGTTCTTCAATAATATCCAAAATCTGTTGCAGATTGTGCTGGAAGATGGCGGAAAGGAAGCGGTCTTGCAGGTCAAATTCAATCACGCCCAGAATTTCTTCCACTTGGGCCAAGTCTAATTTGCCGGAGCAGAACGCCAAGAGTTGGTCCAGTGAGACCAGCGCATCCCGCAATCCACCCTCGGATGCCCGGGCGAGGTGGTAGAGGATGCGGTCCATCTCGGCTGGATTGGCGATTTCCAGCCCCTCTTGCTGGGTGACGATGCGTTTGAGGTGGTCCACAATCACCTGAATGGGAATGCGGCGGAACTGGAACCGCTGGCAGCGGGAAAGGATGGTGTTGGGGATTTTGTGCAGTTCCGTCGTCGCCATGATGAAGCGGGAATGGGCCGGCGGCTCTTCCAGGGTTTTGAGGAAGGCGTTGTAGGCCGCGTCCGTCAGCATGTGGACTTCGTCGATGATATAGACTTTGTACTTGCCCTGCGTGGGCGAAAAGCGTACATTCTCGCGCAGGTTGCGGATTTCCTCGATCCCCCGGTTGGAGGCGGCATCGATCTCCAGCACATCGATGAACGTGCCTCGGTTGATGGCCTTGCAGGTGGGGCATGCGTTGCAGGGCTCCGCGTTTTGCAGATTTTCGCAATTCAGCGCCTTGGACAGAATGCGGGCGGTGGTGGTTTTTCCCGTCCCCCGAGGCCCGGCGAAGAGATAGGCGTTGGCGATCTGGCCCCGTTCCAGGCTGTGTTGCAGGGTGCGGGTGACGTGCTCCTGCGCCAACACATCGGTGAAGGTTTGCGGCCTGTGCTTGAGTGCGGAAACGATATAGGTGGAAGATGCCATGATAGTTAGTAATCGATCGGATTTGGGCCCGAAGACCGGAGGCCGCCGGGGATTGCGGTTGTCATTATGCCCAACTCGGAAGAAAGTTCAAAGCCCCATACCGCATCTGGCGAGGGGTGGATGGGGTAGAAAAAGCAATGCGGATAATTGGGTTCTCAAGCACACCCCGAATCTCACTTAAGGCTGCTTCCTTTCGGATCTGACCTGGTTCGTGGTTCAACGTTGCGAGAACCCAATTATCCGCATTCCAAAACCCGGATAACTCAAGTTAGCCAGAGTATAGCCCAAAATCGCCGCAGGACCAATATGTTTGACCAGAAAAAGCGATTTTTACACCGGGCACCCGCGACACCACCCTCTTTGCGGGCCATGACAAGGTGTGGATTGGCAAGAAACAAGCCGGGTGTGTGTCACCCGGCTTGTGGGATTTGGTCGTGGGAGTGTAAAAGGAAAAGAATTACGACTTGCTCTTGGTCCAATCGCCCCAGGTCATGATCTGCGCTTTTTCGATGGTCATGGGGGTGACGGGTCTCTCGTTGATGACTTCGGTTTCGGCGATGGTATCGACGACATCCAGCCCTTCCACCACTTCCCCGAAGGCGGTGTATTGCTTATCCAAATGGGGTGCGCGGTCGTGGCAGATGAAGAACTGACTGCCCGCGCTGTCAGGATCGTTGGTGCGGGCCATGGAGAGGGTGCCGCGCATGTGGGGCTTGTTGTTGAATTCAGCTTTGATGGTGTAGCCCGGACCGCCGCGGCCCCAGTCGTAGGGTGGCTTGTCCTTGGTGTTGGGGCATCCACCTTGGATCATGAATCCTTTGATCACCCGGTGGAATTTGACGCCATCATAGTAGGTTTCGCGAGTCAACTTTTTAAAATTTTCAACATGCCCAGGGGCGACATCGGGGAAAAAGCGCAGCACGATGGTCCCCACATTGGTGGTCAAGACCGCGACTTCTTCCGTGGCAGATAGGGTTATCATTTCCGGCTCCTTGGTTTCGGGGGGATTGGCTGGTTTGTCTGGCGCGCAGGCAATGGTGCATCCAAGCAGAACGGCCAACATCAGGCCCCGTATGGTGAAATGCTGGTTCATTTTTCTTCTCTCTTACAAAATTCACATCCAGTGCATGGATTCGATGTAAAAAACTCTACTTAGAATCTGCCCTGAGGCAAGGGCGAGGGTTTGACGAAACTCTTGGGTTGATTCTCAGTTTGGATCTTAAATCAAGAATCCCGAGGGCTTCCTTCTTCCCTGCGATAGGTGGTTCTGGAAAGAAAAAAACAAATCGCCCCAAAATTGGCCTGGATTTTGATTCGATGGATTCCTCCGCAAAACCGGCATGAATCTGGCTATCACCCCATCCATCCCTGCCCCAGTGGCAATGGCAGGGTATTTTGTTGCGTGGGGGCAGCGGATGAAACGATCTTGGATTGTGCTTTGGCTTTTGATCCTGACTCTACCATCCTGGGCGGATGTCAAGCGGATGCAGCATGGGACAGCGGCTGATTATACCCAGGCGTGGTGCCTTTCCAATGAAGGCATGCGGGACGCGCTTTCTCTCCCATCCACCTGCCAAACCCCACTGCACCGTTTTTCCATTGGCAAGGAAGCGGCAGCACTGGTGTTTTTTATCGAAGACCGGTTCGGAGGCCAAGCCCTTCCCCGCCGCTTGGGCGCGTTTCCTCCTGGTGAAATTTTTTCAGATCCGGTGGTGGCGCATGGGAAGTTGTGGATTTTTGCCCGGCAGCGGGGGGAGTGGTCGTTGTATTCCGCCTCTCTGAACTCCGCCCTTTTGTTTTGGACCAAGGAACCGGGCGTGTATCCGCATGAAATTTTGGCATTCGCCCTGATGCCCAGCGGGGATGTACGCGTGGTGGAAAAAGGAGGGGAGGGGTATGTCCACAAAACCGGCGGATTTGGAGGGGGCGGAAGCACGCTTCTGTGGTCTCATCCGGAAACCATCCCCGATTCGGAAGCCGGATATACCATCGCCCAGATGAACCAAAATCCAGCTGAACCCCTCGTTTTTGGTGAATTTGACCTAGGCAAACCGGGGAAATTTTTATCGTTTTCTCACCGCCAACCAGGCAATCCTGGTCTCTGTGCCCGGGTTCGCTTTTGCCCTGGCCCAGGCCGTAAATTTGGGCCCTGGAGTGACTTGCTGGAAGAGGAAACCGTCGTCCTGGATCAGCAAGGCCAGTATTTGGAGTATCAACTGGTTGGCTCGGTCTTTCATAAAGGACGTCTTCCCCAGGTCGGCATTACGTATACAGAAGGGGTGGAAGGCGGAGAAAGTGCGGTGTATGCCAGCCAGGGTGGAAGTATGGGCGGAGGTGGGCTTCCAGATGGGAGTGGATTTGGGGATCCCGGGAACCTGGCATTGGCAAGTGCACCGCATCCGGAGCAATCCGGGTTCGAATCCCCATCCAAGGAAACCACGGGCCATGGATTGGATGAGCCAGGCCGTCCCGCGTCGTCTTCCCCTCGTGTTGATTCTCCCCAATCGGCCGATACCCCAACCAAGGAGGAAACCATTCCCCAGGCTTTGCAGAAGCCTTTAGCCAAAAATCCGGATATTCTTCCGATCCCCACCGGATTGGATGACCTTTTCTCGGCTCCAGAGATCGAAGAATCGGATCTGAAAGAAGAGATTGCTCATTCAAAGCAACGCCAATTAACTACAAACCAAGTTGCGAATCAGGCCACCAATTTGGGTACCCTGTCCTCGCACCTTTTTCAAGAGCATCCCGGTTCGAGTGGGGCTGAATCAACAGCATTGCCCGCGTTTTCTTCCCCACCAGGTGGGGCTTCCGAATCTCCGTGGAATTCCGAGGATCCCCAGGCGCAATCGGGAGGCACAGGCAGAACAGAGGATCTCCAGGCGCAATCCAGCGCGGTCCCAGGGGGGCAATCTGCCTCTGGAGAGAGTGGAAGCGCGGAGGGTGGATTCCCACAAGAAGCGAGCCCTAGCGCGAACCCAGAGCAGGGGAATGGGGCAGGGGGAGAAGCGGAAGACATGGCCCCTTCGGTTCCAGCAGGTCAGGACTCCCCACCTGGGGGGGGGGATCAATCCCAGGCTGAGGGAGCGCCTGCTTCTGGAAAGGGGCAGAAATCCCGACATGGCTTTGGAGAAGATAAGGCGGGTGCTGGAGAAACAGGCCGGGGCGATGGGGATGGACTTGGGACTGGCACCACGGGAAATCCGTCCGCTCCAACAGGAGAAGCCCATGGGGCAGGTGAACCTTGTTCAAACACGATGGGACCCGCCAGCCTGCCGCAAGGCGGGCCGCGTCCCCAAGGAATGTTGGATACGATGGAAGGCGGTGAGGATGAAAAATTCCTCCTTGCCATGTATTCCCATCCAGGCCAGGGGAATTTCCATCAAGGGGCTGCCTGGGGAGCCATCTCTTCCGCCAGCGAAGAAACCCAGGAAGGGTTGAGTCAGCTTCTTTTACTGGCCTGGGATCGGCAGGAGAACGAAGGGTTTGGTTGGTGGATGTGGTTTGCTGGCATGCTACCCCTGGTCGGATTATGGCTGAAAAGACGGAAAAAAGGGACGAATCCAGAGGGGGATGGATTGGCTCTCTCCGAAAGTCCCTCATCTCGGGTTGGGTATAAGGTGGAATCGATCGGAGAGCGGCAGGGATGGAGCCGGGTGATCTGTTTTGATTCCTCCATCCAAGCCGCCTGCCTGTGGGGGAAAAACGTGGTTTTGACACATGAGGATCAGTCCGTGTATAGCGCGAATGTGTTTTCTTTTTCCTCAGGGCAAGAGCCATTTTCATGCCTTGGACAAATCGTGCTTGATGATCCCCCTGCCTGGCAGGCGATGACTGCGAAGGGTTTGTATGTTTTTGCACCAACGGGGACAAAGAAAGCTGCGTTCTTCGCGCTGCATGGGGAGCAAATCGCGGCCCGGCCGCAAAAGATCGCTCTGCCGAAGGGATTGCTAATGGTGGATCGGGTCTTCACCCGTAAGGGGCGGCTGTGGCTGCAAGGGCGGGACGCGCTGGGAATCCGCATCGCGTCCTTGGCGGCGCCGGGATTCTTCGGTCCGGCCTGGCATGAAGATGCCGTGCTGGAACGCAAGCAGGGTGCCTTGCTGGCGGTTTCGTGCGGAGAGGATCTCCTTTATGCTGGGGTTCCAAGCAGCGATCCGGACCATATCTGGTTTTATGGCCAGCCGGACCGGGAGAACACCCTGTGGCGGCCCGTGGCGAAGACAATGCGCGAGCACTGCCCCTCGCTTTTTTATGCCGATGAAAAACGGGGTTTTTGGCTGGCGCCCCAGCCCAATCAGACCGATGTGGACTGCCGTTTCTTTTGCCGGGATGAGGAGAAGCATTTCTGTGGTCGGTTTCCCGCCCATCTCACCTTGCCTCACTCCTGCCGGTTGCTCGCCATGAAGGTGATCAATGGGCACATGATTCTATTGGGGAAGGATGAAACGCGCTCGTGTTTTGTCCTCTATGATGGAGTGCTTGGAGAACTCTTCAAACCCAAAGCCCAGATGCAGGCGGCCTGATCATCTTGACACCCCAGCACACGTATGGTTATCTACGACGAAACCAATTCTTGGGATATCCTGCGGAGAAAGGTGGAACGAATGAAAAACTGGTTGCCTGTTTGTATTCTGATATGCATGACTGGCTGTGGCGGACAGAAAGGTGAAGAGCCACCCCTGGCGGTTGTTACAGGAGAGGTGCCAAAAAATCTGGTGGCCCTGCATGAAATCGATCCCGGCCTGGTGATCGATCTGCGGTATGCCACACCCGATAACTTTTTGAAGAAAGCGGTCTACCCTCAAAACACGGCGTATATCATCGATACCGTGGGACAACGCCTAAAAGAGGTCAACCTGGCGTTGCAGGCGCAAGGGTTGCGCCTGAAGGTGTGGGACGCGTACCGGCCCCTGTGGGTTCAGAAGGAGATGTGGCAGATTCTCTCGGATCCGCGCTTTGTCGCTGATCCCCGCAAGGGCTCGATCCACAACCGGGGCTGCGCGGTGGATGTCACCCTGGTGGATTCCCAAGGCCAGGAGTTGGAGATGCCCACGCCCTTTGATGATTTCAGCGAAAAGACCCACCATGACTATGCTGACCTGTCCGAGGCCGCCTTGCGCAACCGGGCGATTTTGCGCACCGCGATGGAGCAGGCTGGGTTCCAGATTCTTCCCACCGAGTGGTGGCACTACGAAGATCCCGCCTGGCAAGATTATCCGGTGCTGGATGTGGACCCCTACCAAAAACCGTTGTGATGATTGAAGCCTCTCTTCTGGGTTGTGTCTTGTTTGCGGGGGAGAGGCTTATTCATAGCCCTCCGCACGAAAATACCCGATGACGTGCAGCCCCGCGTCTGGCATCACTTCGACCACCGCGCAGGCATTGTTCTCCTCACCCGGTCCTTCCACGACAGATTTCAGCGTGTAGTACAGAATCGATTGGATGGTATTGATCTGTCCGGCATGATGATGCCCTTGCAAGACCGCCCGCACTCTGTTCGATTCTTCCAAAATCGTTCGCACGGCCTTGGCGTTTTTTACATACACATCCCCTGTGCCATCCAGCAATTGGTGGGTAAAAACCAGGGTGGGGAGGGTGGTCCTAGCCAAATCGGCTTTCAGCCAGTCCAGTTCATCCGGGGGGAGATTGGCGTCGGTCCAATCGTAGTTGCCATGATTGTAGGCCACGCCATCATGGCGAAAGTTGGCGTCCAAGACGATGCAATGCACCCTCTGGAGGTCGAAGGAATAATAGGATTGGGTTTGGGGAATCCCGGTATTTTTTACGGTTTCTAAAAACTGGGCTTTGGAGAGGCTGTCCATATCATGGTTGCCGAGGACATGGTACAGTGGCACCCCGAGTTGTTGGTACTGGGCTTCAATGGTTTTGAGATACGCCAGCGTTTTCTGCTCTTCGGGTTGGGGATCCTGATCCTTAAAATCTCCCAATTCAATCACGACATTCACGGGATGGGTTTTGAAGACTTCAATGCAATCCGCCAGTTTACCGAGCGATTCCCGGTATATCCGGTTGCCACGGGGCTCGGTGTCGGCGTAATGCAAATCGGTAACCAGCCCAATCCGGATCAAGGGCTCACTTTGGGCCCAGCCGATGGAAGGGATCACGGCTGTCCCTGCCAAGGTGAACAGCGTTCGGCGGATGAATTGGCGGCGGCTGCTTTTCTGCGGTTGTGGCGTTTGATTCAAAACTTGAGTACCAGTCATTTTTTCTTGATTAAATATCCCCTCGAAACGGCGATGCCGGTATCAATTTTCCTGCCCTGGAATATCGGCATTTTACACAAGGCCTTCCAGCCAATGTACTCTTTTCTGGATAGGAATGCAATAGTGTACCCTGTCCGTGGAGAGGGCTGTCGGACATCTTTCCCCCAA
>JAVFAP010000166.1:0-7939 GCA_034002445.1 bacterium
ATCAATTTATGGACCCATTGAAGAGGGATTCAAATCCGATGAAAAATCCATTCCGCATCTCATTCGTTACGCTGTTGATTCTCAGCCTGCTAGGGCTAGGAGGCTGCCATTCCCAAGACCCCAACCTTCCGCGCCCGGACGCCAACGCCGTGGTGGTGCAGGCTGGCGAGCAAACTGTTACCGCCGGAGATATCTTACTGGCGTTTCAGGAACAGCATTCTTACGATGAACTCAATCCCAATTATCCTGTCCCCGCCATCGAGACCATCCACGCGATCACGGAGCAATGGTTGTTTACCCAATCTCTCGCCGCCAAAGCCCGCGGCGCGGGATTGGATCAGACAGACGTCTTCCAAAAAAATCATCAGAAGATCATCCAGGAAGAACTCTATCAAAAGTTGCTGTTGGAAGATGTTCTTAAAAAAATTCAGATCGCCGACAAGCAGATCGAACGGTTTTACGACGAAAACCGGGAGACGCTGTTCAAAAAGCGGAATACCAACTTATACAAAATTCGTGGAATCAAAATCAGCGTTGCCACCTGGGGGAAAGAAAAAGCAGCGGAGCGAGCCCAAGCCGCCTACGATCTCATAAAGAAAGGCAATTCGTTCAAAGCGGTGGCAGTCGAATACTCGGATTCATTACCCACGCAACGGGGTACATTGATGGATATCCCTTCGGGCGGATTTGGCTCCCCTGAGATTGAATTCAAAATCGCCAATCTGCGCGACGGCGATTTTACCGAACCGTATCTTGTTAAAGAGAATTTCTTGATTCATCTCCGGGAATCGTATATCCCTCCCGCTTACTCCCCCTTTGAAGAGGTCCGGGAGGCGATCATCCAAAAGATTTTGCAAGAAGAAAAGGACCGCCGGATCACTCTCAACACCCAGGAATTGCTGCAAAAATTCAACTGCATGACCAATCCCGATCTGCTCAGTCAGCCCGATTCTGACCCCAGCCTGATTATTCTCTCCGTGCCGGGGATTTATGAGTTGAGCCTCGCCGAGTTTACCACCATGGCCCTGCAGAACAACAAAATCACCATAGTGGATCAACAAGAATACCTCTCCCTCCTGGCTTTGAAGTCGGTCTGTTACGCGGAAGCGCTGGACCGCAATTGGGGAGAAGAAGACATCGCGCGCACGGTTAAATTGTGGGACGACACCTACCTGGCACAAGCTTGGGTCAGGCATGAATTGGGGTCCCGGGACGAATTTTCCGTTCAAAAATTCCAAGAAACCTACGAAAAAAATATCGATCACCCTCGCCTGCGCACCCCGCCAGTCTACGAGTTGTACCATATCTTTTTCAAAGCCCCCATCACCCTGAGCATGAGCGACTTTGAGATCAACACCCGTTATCTGCAAAGCGAACAAAAGGCATACCAGGCGTTGGAGCGGATCAAGGAAGGCGTTTCCTTCGATCTCTTGGCCCATCAATATGCACAAGAAGGCTCAGGTCAAATCAGTGCGGGTTTTTTGGGGAATATCCCTATCGACAACCGGTGGATCGAGGAGATCGGAAACCTGACCGCCGGGCAAGTCTCCCATGAACCCAAGCGGATCGAGAATATCCTGAAAAATCAATTTGGCTATCAACTGTTTTACGTCAAGAATATCAAGCCGGGAGATATAATGACATTGGACGAGTGGAAGGAGCTCATGTTAACATTGAAATCCAATGAATGGTCCCGGCAATTGGGCCAGGAGTACCGCCAGGAGATTCTGGATCAATCGCCTGCATTTTTCCCAGCCACCGTGGATGCGGTTCTCGACTATCTTCTCTATTTACGGGATCACCCCGAATATCAAGCCGATATTGTTCGGTATGCGGGGCTGTAAGTTCTATAGACAACAGAGAAAGGATCCGGTATGAACATTCTTCTGGTTTCTTCAGAAATCGCGCCGTTGGCTAAGACCGGAGGATTGGCCGACGTTTGTGGCACTTTTCCCAAAGCCCTGCGGCAGAGAGGGATGGAAATCGCCCTGGCCATGCCCAAGTACAAAGGGGTGGGAATCCAGGGGACAAAACTGGGGGAGATCGATATCCAGATCGGCAACGCCACGGTGGTGGGGCATATTGAAAAAACCACCCTGCCGGATACGGAGATCCCCCTCTTCTTGATCTGCAACGCCTCCTATTACGAGCGCGAGCAGCTGTATACCGTCAATGGCAAAGATTATCCAGACAACCTAGCCCGCTATACCTTTCTGTGCAAAGCAGTCCTGCGCATGATCAAGCGTGACTGGGTTCAGCCCCAACTTATCCATGCCAACGATTGGCAAACCGCCTTGCTTCCGGTATTTATCAAGACGCTATACCGCCGATTCGATTCAATTAAACACATCAAAACGTTGCTGACCATTCACAACTTGGCCTATCAGGGTGTGTTTCCGCAAGAACAACTGCCCATCACGAATATTGGCTGGGAACATTTTCATATGGAAGAATTGGAATTTTATAATCAGATCAACCTAATGAAGGGGGGCATCGTCTTTGCGGATGCAATCAGCACGGTCAGCAGAACTTATGCCAAAGAGATTCAAACCAAGGAATTCGGATGTGGTCTGGAAGGCATCCTCCAGCGGAACGCGGCCCGACTGAAAGGTATCCTCAACGGGGTGGAGTACACCGAATGGTCACCCGAGCACGACACGAAAATCACGACACCCTACGATCGATTCACATATAAAGAAGGCAAAGCCCAGAACAAAAAAACTATCCTCCAAGAGTTTGGCATGCACCACTCCAGTACCCGCAAGCCCTTGTTGGGGGTTGTCTCCCGGCTGGTAGAGCAAAAAGGACTGGATCTATTGGCCAAAATTCTTCACGCGCTCATTGAAAAGGGGGCGCAGGTCATTGTCCTCGGGACAGGCGATCCCGAGATCGAAGTCCAATTGTCCGCCTTGCATCAGCAGCACCCCCGCGATTTTGGGCTCATCATCGATTTTAACGACCGCCTGGCCCATCTAATCGAGGCTGGCTCGGATATCTTCCTGATGCCCTCCCGCTTCGAGCCTTGTGGCTTGAACCAGATGTATTCGTTACGCTATGGGACGATCCCCGTCGTTCGCGCCACGGGCGGATTGGCTGACACGATTACGGATCTGTCAATCGAACCGGACGAAGGGAATGGTTTTTCGTTTCTGGCGGCGGATCCCGACGCGTTTTTGGATGCGTGCCTTCGCGCCATGCGGCATTATGAAAACGAAGCAGAATGGGATACTCTTATTCCGCGCGTCATGCAACAAGATTACTCGTGGGATAAGC
Source organism: bacterium (assembly GCA_034002445.1). GTDB lineage: Bacteria > Hinthialibacterota > Hinthialibacteria > Hinthialibacterales > Hinthialibacteraceae > JAVFAP01. The sequence goes on from JAVFAP010000166.1 coordinate 3,274, forward strand.
CTACCGAGGCGTATATCCAGTGTTATCAAGATCTTCTTAACGAAACGAACTAATCAAACCATTGCATTTGGGAGCGATCCATGACAACACCCCCCATTTATCTTCATTTCTTCTGGCATCAGCACCAACCCTGGTACTTGGATCCGCAATCCAAGATCAGTGTCATGCCCTGGGTGCGTTTGCATGGAATCAAAGACTACTACGACATGGCGTGGCTCTGCCGGCAGTTTCCTGGCTGGAAACAAACCATCAACCTGGTCCCTTCCCTGCTGGAACAGTTACAACTGTATACCTCCGGCCAGTTAACCGACGCCTTTTTGGATCTCAGCCGGAAACCGGCGGTAGCGCTGACGCCGGAAGACAAACTGGAGATTCTGAAGAATTTCTTCGCGGGTTTCGCACCCCAGATGGTGCACCCCTACCCACGCTATGATGAACTGTTCCGGAAAAGGGGTACCTCGCCCGAACATACTCTGTCCCATTTTTCCACCCAGGATTTTTTGGATCTCCAAGTCTGGCATAACTTGGTCTGGATCGATCCACTCTGGCGCGAGGATTCCACGCTGCCGTTGCGAGACTTATGTGAAAAGCAGCGCGATTTTACCGAGAAAGATAAAGAGACGATTTTGCGCATCCAGGATGATATTCTCAAGAAAATCATCCCCATCCATCAGCAATTGCACCAGGAAGGGAGTTTGGAATTGACCTGCACACCCTATTATCACCCCATCCTCCCCTTGCTGTGTGATAATGCTGTCGCGAAAATCTCCAATCCCCGCGATCCCGTCCCCGATCCGCCTTTCGCTTTCCCCCAAGATGCGGAATGGCATATCGAACAAGGGTTAGCGTATTTTGAGCGCACGTTCGGTTTCCGTCCCCAAGGCATGTGGCCTTCGGAGGGCTCGGTCTCTGATGCCGCCTGCGCGCTGATGGCCCAGGCGGGATTGAAGTATTTCGCCACCGACGAAGCTATATTATACCGCTCCACCTTCTTCAATCCGCGCTATGCGACCATTTCGGAGACCTTGTACCAGTTACACCGGCTGACCACACCGCAGGGTGAAATCGATTGCGTATTCCGCAATCACAGCCTGTCTGACCGGATCGGTTTCGTCTACCAGAGTTGGAACGGGAAGGAAGCGGCGGCGGATTTTATCAGCCAAGTCAAAGGATTGGTGAAAAACTGGAATTCCCCCACCCCACCCTTGATCAATGTGATCTTGGATGGCGAGAACTGCTGGGAATTCTACCCCCACGACGGCCGGGATTTTTTAAAATACCTCGTGGAAGGTATCTTGGCGGATTCGCAAATCACGCCGACAACCGTGCCCGAGTATCGCCAGATGCACCCCGCCAAGCCCACCCTGCAATCGATATTTCCTGGCTCATGGATCAACAGCAATTTCCGGATCTGGATTGGCCATCAAGAAGACAACGCGGCTTGGCACTTTTTACGCCGCGCCCGTGAAATCATTATCGAACGGGAAGACACCCTGGACGAAGCCTCCCTTGAAGAGGTCTGGCGCATGCTGCACATCGCGGAAGGCAGCGATTGGTTCTGGTGGTATGGCGATGAGAACGCCTCGTCCTATGAAGACCTGTTTGACGCGCTCTTCCGTAATCATATCGCCCATATTTACACCCTGCTGAACTTGGATATCCCCGAAGCAATCAAGCGGCCGATCAAGCAGCCCAAACGGATCGAAAAGCAAGGGGGAATCTTCTTCCGCAAGCCCGAGTTGGGTGTGCCCGCCAAGCGCTACCATGACTGGGTCGGCGCCCGGAGAATTACCGCGAAAACCAGCGGAGGCGCCATGCATGTCGCCAAAGACCAAGAGAGTTCACTCCGCTACGGACGGTTTGAAAACTATTTATGTTTCACAATTACCTTGCCCGATGTCGTGCCTCAACCAAACGACATGACAGTAACCTTCCATTTTTCGACTCCTTCGCCGGCAAAAATCGAATTCCATGCCCAAAATGGGGATCTGCCTTTGTCGGTTTATAAAAATCGGGTGGAAGGCATTGTGCAATTAGACACCCTTTCCATCCAGCCCTCGCAAGAAATCTGGTTCTTTCTAGAGATTGATCTTGGAGATGGGGACCGTACAACGATCCCCGACACCAGCGAACTCTATCTTCAAGGCTATCTGCCCACCAACGCCAGCGTGTACTGGTTCCTCTGAACAAGAGCGGGCCCTGGTTCTGCCAGGGCCTTTTTTCACTCCGACGCCAGGGCTTTCGGATTATTCCCCACAACTTTTTTTCAAGGCTTCCGTTGTATTAGCAAGACCATTCTGTACCACGGGAGAAAAATCATGGGAAAAAAGTTGTATCTGTATCTCGCCCTTTGTTTGTTGACATTCCTGCTGGGTATTCCCACCTTTGCTCAAAGTTTGATCATCGAGAATCCTCCCGAATCCAGCCGCTGGGGTGCTTCCTTGCCGATCCAGCAATGGATCATCGATACGAACATTACAGATCAAACCGCCATCACCCGAGTCGAGCAGGTGTTTCACAATCCCCATTCCCGCGCCATGGAAGCCACCTATCTGTTTCCCGTCCCCAAAGGGGCCCATCTCTCCAAATTCACTCTGGAGATCGATGGCGAAGATGTCAAAGCCGAAATGATGGACCGCAAGAAAGCGGAACAAATCTACGAATCGATCGTGCGAAACCTGCGGGATCCCGGCCTCTTGACCTATGCCGGGCAAGATCTGATCCAAGCCAAGATCTTCCCCATCGAAGCCAACAAAACAAAGAAAATTCAGTTACGCTTTGAAGAAATCCTTCCCTATGACCAGGGTTCCAGCCGTTACACGTATCCCTTGAATATCAACACCCTCTGCAAAAAGCCTATCGAATTTCTCAAGATCACGGCCCAAATCCAGAGCGAACGGCCTTTGCGCAATATCTACTCCCCCAGCCATGATATTCAAACAGACCGCCGCGGCGAAACCAAGGCCAGCGTGAAATTCAGCGCGGAGAATATTCTCCCTGACCAGGATTTCACCCTGCTTTTCTCGGTTTCACCCGACCCCATCGGCCTCCACCTTTTGACTTACAAGGAAAGGGATAAAGATGGATTTTACCTGCTCCTGGCCGCTCCCGCAGTGAAACAGGAAGAAGAAGCCCAGGCCAAGACTGTCGTCTTTGTCCTGGATACCTCGGGCAGCATGAAGGGAGATAACAAGATCGAACAAGCGCGGAAGGCGATGGAATACTGCATTCGCAGTTTGAATTCTCAAGACCAGTTCGCCCTCCTGACCTTCAGTGACGAGATTCTCCATCAGACCGACGGATTGATCCCCGCCAGTGCGGAAAACCGCGAGAAAACCTTGGATAAGATCAAAGAGATCAACGCCTCGGGGGGAACCCACATCGATGGCGCCCTACAAGCGGCCCTGTCCATGCTTAAAGAAAACACGGAGCGCGCGGCCTACCTGCTGTTCCTGACCGACGGATGCCCCACTGTCGGCGAGAGGGAGCCAGACGCCATCATCAAGCATGTGAAGGAATGGAACCAAACAAAAAGCCGCTGCTTCACCTTTGGGGTCGGCTATGATGTCAACACCCGGCTACTGGACAATCTCTCGCAGAATAACAAAGGGCTTTCGACCTATGTCAAACCCAAGGAAGATATCGAAATCGCGGTATCCTCACTCTACAGCAAAATCGCGGACCCGGTCTTGACCGATCTCCAGTTGGACTTTGGCGACGTTGTTGTTTCCAAACAATACCCCACCCCCCTGCCCGACCTCTTCAGCGGATCGCAATTGGTGGTATTGGGCCGTTACAAAGAAGGCGGCTCTGAAACCCTCACCCTGAGTGGGACCGCCAATGGAAAAAAGCAGAGTTTCAGCCAAGAGTTTTCTTTCCCCAGCCACGATACCAGCCTGAGTTACATCCCCCGGTTATGGGCGGCACGGCGCATTGGCTACTTGATGAACGAAATCCGTAGTCAAGGGAAAAATCAGGAATTGGTGGATGAAATCGTGGATCTCTCCAAAACCTACGGCATTTTAACCGAATTTACAGCATTCTTGGTGGAAGAAGCACCGGTCATGGCCGAACCTGTCCCCGAAGCCGTGCAAGTGCAGCGGGAAATTCATCTCCGCACCAAGGCGGCGGACTTGATGGTCCCCTCTCTGCGGGAAGAAGTGGGAAAGCGGGCCATTGTCAATTCGGAAATGATGCAGAACCAACTCTCGGATGCCAAATCTCTCTCGGTACAAAATGCTTACTCCTGGTATGATGACCAAAACCGACAGCAAGTGCAGAGAATCGAAGGGGTCCGCTTTTCGAACCGGCAAGCCTTGTTCAATCAGGATGGGCGGTGGATTTCCACCCAATTCAACGCAAACCAAAACGTGCTGAAGATCAAGCCATATAGCCGGGCGTATTTCCAATTGGCCGGCCTCTCCACAGAAATCGCCAATACCCTGGCTCTTGGCCCCAAGGTGTCGTTTGTGCAGAACACCGTCATGGTGCAAATCGATGAGGACGGGGTGGAAACCCTGAACGACCAGCAGTTGGCAGCGCTGCGCTGAACGACCCCGATACAGCGAAGGCGGCAGACTTGCATCTGCCGCCTTCTTTTTTTAACAACGATCGCAATAAAAACTAAAAAGGGAGTTCGTCGTAGTTTTCATCCCAATCTGGATCG
>JAVFAP010000167.1:0-7898 GCA_034002445.1 bacterium
CCAAAAAAACCAAAGTTGATTTGTTTTTCTTTTACCCACGCAACGCCGCTTTTGAATTCAAGAAGAACGCGGATCTAGTCACTGGAGCCTTGGTGAGCGCGATCCAAGGCCTCGGCGCGGGGGCGGAAGCGATGGCGGTCGGTTATGCCTCAGTTCCTGTAGTCGCCATGGGGTTTTCCGGCTCTCAAACCATCGCCCTTTTGGAACGTTCGTCTCTTGGTTGGGATGCCCCCACGGTACTGGCGGCCAAGGCACCGGTGTGGGATGTGCGATTTCTCGATCTCGAACAGGATGGCTCAGATGAGTTACTAGCTTTGTGTGGCATGGAAAAACAAAGCCTGCTGATTTACAAAAAAACCACCCGACTCGCGCGGCTGGAATGGATGCTCGATCGGCAAATTGATCTTAAACTCACAGGATATCGTCATTTCCACGCAGGTCAGTGGAATAAGGAAAGCGGCCTGGATCTCTTCCTGTGGAATGAAGGAGCCGGGCATTTTGTATCCTCTTTGTTAGGAACGCCTCGTCTTCAACCCGTGACGCTTCCCGCTGCAATTCAGACCCATGCGGTCGATCTCAATGGGGATGCACTACTTGACCTTCTGGTTCTTGCAGAGAATTCCAATACCCTGACGTGGCTGCGGAACGATGGGTCGCTATTCACACCCGTTGAGATCATGAGTGAAATCCAGAATATCCAGGAATTTATTACAGGTTATTTTACCCAAACCAGCCAGTTGGAGGTTTTTCTATATTCGCAAGATAAATCCGCCTTCCCATTCGTCATCGTGTCGGGGTTCGATACCGGAAAAATCCAAACGGTAGTCAAAGATCAGTTTCCTCTGTCCACCAGCAATGCACACTCGGTTCACGAAAATGTTCTGATCCTGAAAAGCCAGGATTGGGCCAGCGGCGAACCCTATGTGTTCCGTTCGTTCCATATTCCCGATTGGACCACGGGCATTGCCTCCATCGCACCTGACCTCTCTCACCTGTTGATCCGCCGCGAAACATTTGGGGAGAAGGGGCTCACCCCTGCCAGTGAGATGGCGATCCCGCTGGCGGGATTGGGTGGAGATATGGCGCAATACCTGGTTCAATGGAATCAGATGGAGACAGATTTTTCGCATACCTCTCTTCACCCTCCTCGCGTTTATAGTCCCCTGCCCCTGGATGTGGCCCCCCCCAATGGGGAGTATCAGCGCGCCATCGCGGTAGAACCCTTTACGGAGGAAACGGCGGACGTGTTTTTCCGGATCGGTGCCAGTGGATGGCAACCCTACAAAGAACCAATTGTAGTATTTGATAAAACCACCATTTCTTTTTATACTCAATCCCAGGTTCAACAGCAGACTGTCTACAGCCCGGTGATCACCCGAACCTACCATTTTACGGGTGGACCGACACAGGATAGTGACGGGGATGGGATCCCCGACCAGTTGGAGCAAGGATTTCAATTACCTGTCCTCTCCTCAAGTTTCGATTATGATGGGGATTCATGGAATGATTTGGATGAATTAATCCGGGGGAGCAATCCGTTGGATCAATCCAGCGTCCCAGCCGATGGCGATTCATTTAAAACCCAACTCATTACAAAAATGACGAAATTTGGGGACGGGTGGAGTGATTTTGATGAGAACGCTCGCCAAACAGATGCCAGCGATGCTCAATCCTACCCAGTCGCACCCAGTTTCGATGTGGCGGAATATCAACTCACGCTCCAGTTGGGAGATTCACTCCACACGCTCCCATCCCCCTTTACTCTCAGCGAAAACTCGGTCCTCTCCGTTTACCAATTGACGGGGGACCGCGTTCAACGGATGGAATACGGAAATGAACCTTGGCATTTTCGACTGCCAGGTCATCAGCCGTTCATCCTCCGCGCTCGTGAGCGTACCAACCCATCCTTGGTTTTGCTGGATTATTCGTCCACCCATATTCCATACTGGAACCCCACGCAGGAGTATGATGGGAAAATCACGCCGGCGCAGTGGCTCACAATACTCCAGCAAAAAATCAAGCAAGAATACTACATAAAACGTACACAAACCATCGGTTTAGAAACCACTGCCACGGTACTCGCATTTCAGTATTGGCTAACCCGTGCATTGGACAAGGAGCAAGCGATTCAATGGAGTGGTCGTGTTCCGTTCCCCACGCCAAAGCAAATCACCCAACTCCAACAAGAGTTTGATCTGGACGCGGTATACCATCATTTCCAGAAAGCCATCCCATCCACCGCATGGCTTGCAGTAGTCCAGAGCGTCTTTGGCTGGGCGCAGAATCATCCTTATCTGGAAGGAGTGGATATCGTCCTGCAACACTTGCTGTTGCGTCAGCCCATCCCGAAAGAATGGCTCCCTCCCGATCTTACCACGGATAGAGTAGACCAAATCATCCAGGCTCTAGACACGCTCTGTGCCAAGGTCCCCAGCCGATCCATTGACGCGATCGGAACCCTGGCCTGGCAAGGTCAGCAGGTTCTGTTTAGTCAAACCAATGGAACGGTGTACGCCCTTAAAGCGGAGGGGTGGAATTTCACACCGGAAGCCACCGTCCAGCTGAAAGGAAGAATCCTGCCGAAAAATCAGAACTCGGCACTCCCTCAAATCCAGGTGGAAAGCCTCACCCTGATTGACGAAGCCAATCCATGGGGATGGCGGGACCGGGACGGAGATGGGTTGCCGGACGATTGGGAGGATTATTATTTTGGCTACCGCGGAGCGAGTCCTGAGGATGATTCGGATGGGGATGGCCGCACCAACAAACAAGAATATGAAGAACGTACCCATCCCTTTGATCCGCGTTTGACGCCCACGCAGCCCACCCCGACCCCCATCCCCGTGGTGACACCAACACCGACCGTTCTCCCAAGCGATCCGTTGGAGCCCACCCGGCGCTTTGCATTCAACCAAGATACCCTAGATGGCGAGGGATTCATGCCCATGCCCGGCGGGTTCCAAGGACGGAGCCCAGGAAACGCCTATATTGGGGAGAATCCTGACAGTACCCTTGCCTCTGATTTTCGTCAGGGTGCTTTTTTGCAATGCGAACCCGGGGAAGTGATCCTGTTGATGACCCAACCGATTGTAGTGGGTAAGAATCCGGTTTTTGTGCGGGTTTCGGCAAAAGCGAGCAATGCGGGGGGGCAATTCGCCATCGCTGTATTGGATGGCGATTACAACGGATCCATCGCTTCCTGGATTCCCGCCAACTCCCACTATCTGCAAGACAAGATGCATCAAATCACGTTCCTTTATGAACCGGTGAAAAGCGATACGATTTCTGTCGTGGTTCAACTCTTCACACCTGAGGACGCCAACGCTCGGGTGGAAGTCTATATTGATGATGTGGAGATCATCCCCTTCGTGCCTGGCATCCCCATCGCGGGCGGAAGTTTGGGTATCACTCCGCTTTCAACCAGACTGGATGGGCGATTCCAGCGGATTACGACCGGAAGGCTCCCCATGCCCGCCGCGGTATATACCTTTGATCAAAAAACCTTGGCTGAAGCGCAGTGTATGGAATTTCCTGGGGGATTTGACTCGTATCCTGGTGGTGAATCAGCACTGGGAGAAATCCCCAAAACAGCCAATGAAGAGATCAGTAATGGACGAGGACTTATTTTTACCTGCGATCCCGGAGAGAACCAACTCATCCTTGGTTTTCCGCCGATCGAAGTGGGGCCGTATCCGGTGCTGATCAAATGTTATGTCCAGACCTCGTCACCGGAAGGCCAGTTTGCAATCGCTGCCCTGGATGGGACATTCAATGGCTCGATCGCCACGTTAATCCCCAACGATTCCGCGACACTCACGGGGCAGTACCAGCAAGCCTGCTTGTTGTACCAACCCACGGATTCCACCACCGTGGCGCCCGCGCTCCAATTGTTCGTGCCGTCAACCGCCACGGGGAGTGTCACCGCATATGTCGATAATCTGCAGGTGATCCCGATCCGGCCCACGGATCAATTGGAGGCGTCGTTTGTCAGCCGTACCATTCTTGATCGAAAGAGTATGCCATAGGTGCCATTCTCGCATTCCCTTGATCTTGCAACGATTACACTTGAGGAATTTGATATGACTGATCATACATCCAAATCCAACCACCCATACCGGCGGGATTTTCTGAAATCTCAACTGGCGCTGGGGCTTGGTGCAGTCGCGCTAACCGGGGACTCATCCTTGGCTTTCGCAGAAAAACAACTAGAAACAACAAAAATGACACCAAAAACACTTCGGGACTATTACCTTGCCTGCCTTGGCGGTGCGTTCCCGTCTCCAAGCGAATTAGAGCCTGAGATTCGAGAGGTGATCCCCAAGGAGGGATACCGAATTGAATCCATCACCTACAAAGTTTCGGATGGAGACCGCATCCCTGCTCATTTGCTTATCCCCGACACGGCAACTGCCACCCATCCCGTGCCCGGTATCGCGGTATGGCATCAGCACAATGGCGAGTATCATTTGGGTAAATCCGAACCAGCGGGATTGGCGGGCAACCCGATGCACCATACCGCCGTCGCCCTAGTTCAAGAAGGCTATGTGGTACTCTGCCCCGACGCGTTGTGTTTTGAAGAGCGGCAGGACCCGACCGGCCGCTTGCAGGGTGGGAACTATGAGCGGTTTGAGTTTTTACGCTATGTTGTGCGGGGCCGCTCGATGGCCTGGAAAAATATTCTGGATATGCAATGCGGGATCGACTACCTTTGTTCGCGACCGGAAGTGCACGCAGATCGCTTGGGCTGCTATGGCCATTCAATGGGATCCACCCACGCTTGGCTGGTGGGGCCTCTCGAACCCCGTTTGCGTTGTGTGATTGGGAATTGCTGCCTGCCAACCTACGAAGGGATTGAAGAAGAACACCTGCTACACTGCTTCCCCAACTTCGTGCCCGGCTGGCTGCAATACGGGGACACGCCCGAAATTGCCGCCCTGATCGCCCCTCGGGCCCTGCATTTGAACCTGGGAGAAAAGGACGATGGCAGTCCCATCGAATCGGCGCGACGGGGATTGCAACGAATCGCCACCGCCTACGCCGCCGCCGGGGCGGCCGATCATTTTACCTTTTTTATTGAGCCAGATACCGGCCACGTCCTGACCGAAGCCATGTGGGAGCAGGTCAAAACCTGCTTCGCCAAGCATTTGCGCTGAAATTTTTATTTTTTAATCTGTAGTCATTTTCACCAAAAACCAAGCCCAGGGTGGTTCGCCCCTGGGCTTGGTTTGTTTGTCTCTGATACAGATTTTTTATTCCCCGTTGGGGGTGGGGGTTACTGTTGGAGTGGGAGTGGATCCCTCCAACGGGGTTTCAGTCGGGGTGGGGGTAGCTTCTCCGGGCAATCCATCCGGCGTGGGCGTTGGTTTGATGTAGAAGAACGACTCCGCGGTTCCGTAGGGGCCAAAGAAGAGAGGCGTGCCGCTCTGGGTCAGGGCGTATAGAACGAATTCATACGTATGCCCTTCTTGCGGACCCGAAACAAAGGGCGCGCTCATCGCACCATCCCCCGCTTTCCATTCAAAGGAAACCGCATCCCCACTGCCTGTGCGCCCCAAGAAGTGGAAACCATTGAACGCGTACAGATCCGCGAGCGGTTCTCCATCGACTTGGACATAGACATGAATGTCTTTAATATCCTCTGGCTGAATTTCGGGGAAATTCAGGTTCCAGTAGACCACCAGGCTATCCCATGTGCTAAAGGCCGCCACGCCTGGATCGGCGGGGGTGGGGACAGGCGTCGGCTGGATCGGTGTCGGCGTGGGCGTGGGTTTCTCCAACTCCGGCTTGTACAGAACCTCACCAGGAGTGATATATGGCCCGTAGTATTTCTTGAGCAGTCCATCCTGGGTGATCGCGTAGAGGCAGAAACGATAGGTGGTGCTGGGCAAGGGCCCACCCAGGAAGGGAGACGAAATACCTTGGCTCGCTGCGTTCCAATAAAACGAGGTAGATTGCAGGCTGTTTGGCTTACCAAAGTAGTAGAACGTATCGATTTGGTTCAAGCCGCTGAATTTGGTGCCTCCATCGACTTCGATATACAGATGGAGATCAGCCAAATTGGGCAGGGTGATCTCGTTCCACGTGATCAGGATGCCATCCTCCATCGCTTGCGCGGCGAGGGTGATCTCCGTGTCAACAGGTGTTGCGGTCGCGGTGGGCATTGGGGTTTCGGTCCGGGTTGGCGTGGGGGACTCTACCGGCGTGGGCGTGTGGGTAGCGTCTGGCAACGGGGTATCGGTTACCGTGGCGGTCGCGGTCGGGGTGGCCTCTCCTTGACCTGGTTTGTAGTGGATTGTGCCTGGGGTGTTGAAGGGGCCGTATATTGCATCCACCGTCAACGCATAGACACAGAAGCGATAGGTTGTGTCGCTCCAGGGGCCGCTTTGGAAGATCACGCCCGGGTTCCCCGCTGTCCAATACAGCGATGAGGTTTGCAGGATTTCTGGTTTGCCCAGGTACGAATACGTCCCAATCTGATTGACACCTGTGAAGGATGTCCCTCCGTTGACCTCCATGTAGACATGCACATCCACCAGGTTAGGCAGCAGGATGGGATCCCACTGAATCCAGATGCCTTCTTCCGTAGCGGACGCGGTAACCCCAATATGGACCGGAGTTGGCGATTCGACAGGCGTTGCGGTGGCTGTGGGTGGCACTGGGGTGGCGGTGCTCGTCGGTGCGGGAGTTGGGGTATTTGTAGGAACAGGCGTCTCGGTGGCCGTAGCGACTGGCGTATCCGTCGGGACAGGCGTATCCGTGGCCGTGGCAGTCGGTGTGTCAGTCAGGACGGGAGTATCCGTTGCCGTGGCAGTCGGCGTGTCGGTCGGGACCGGGGTCTCGGTCGCCGTAGGCGTTGGGGCATCGGTCGGCAACGGCGTATTCATCGGCGTATCCGTTGGGACCGGGGTCTCGGTCGCTGTCGGTTCTACGGTGTTTGTCGGGGTCGGGGTGGCCGTCGGGAGGCCGGTTACGGTGATGGTAAAGGTCTGTGTCGTCGCACGGTCGATCCCCCCGTTTTCGGTGCCGCCGTTATCGGTCAATACCACCGACACGGTCGCGGTGCCGCCCATGCTGGCGGGATTGGGGGTGTAGGTCAGGGTGCCATTGGCCGCAAGTTGGGGCTGAACGGTGAACAACGCTGGATTGTCGTTGGTAAGGCTGAAGGTCAGCGCCTGGCCCTCTTCATTGGGAGCCCCGGCATTCAACCCCGTAGCCCAATTCGCGATGGTTTGCGGGCCGTCATCGGCAAAGCAGGTTTGATTGGCCCCCGCTACGAAGAGGGGTGCATCATTGGCGGGACGGACAGTGACCTGGAACGAGCGCTGGTGGAAGCCATACCCATCCGTAACCGTTACCACGACGGTCGCCGTACCGGATTGATTCACCTCTGGTTTGAACCATAGGGTTCGCGTCTCCCCGGACCCGGTGATGCGGAAATTAGATGGATAGAGCAAGGATGGATTGTAGGATTCCACCGTGACAACCAACTCGTCTAGGGCTGTTTCGCGATCCGAAAGTGTCAGGGTGACCGTCATTTCCTGATCTTCATTCATGATGATGTCCGGCAGATATCCCAGTTGGGGGATCGCATTCACCGTCGGGGTTGGCGTGAATGTGGGGGTCGCCGTTGGAGTCGGCGTAAATGTCGGTGTATTTGTGGGAGTCGGCGTATCCGTTGGGACCGGGGTATTCGTCGGCGTATCCGTCGGCAATGGTGTATTCGTTGGCGTATCTGTCGGCAACGGGGTATTCGTTGGTGTGTCTGTTGGGACCGGGGTGTCTGTCGGCAGCGGGGTATTGGTCGGCGTATCCGTTGGGACCGGGGTGTCAGTCGGCAACGGGGTATTCGTCGGCGTATCCGTTGGAACCGGGGTGTCAGTCGGCAACGGGGTATTCGT
>JAVFAP010000168.1:0-7893 GCA_034002445.1 bacterium
GAAATTTATGGGTGATACCCTGCGCCAGTTAAGAAATCCAGCCACGGCAGGCCCCAACCAGGATGGAGGGTTTTTCTACGCCGCCAGTAACTGGCTATTATCCAGCGGGGATATCCTCTCCACCCAAAGCCGCATTTTCCAGTAAGCGGGAACGGACAACCGAAAAGGAGGGCCCAGGGTTTACCTTGGGCCCTCCTTTTGATTTATTAAAGAAAAACAGACGTTTGAGTTAAACCGTCAATTTCAGCGGCATGTGGCGCAGGCGTTTGCCGGTTGCCAGAAAAACCGCGTTGCCGATCGCTGGCGCAATGGAGATAATGGGGTTTTCACCTCCTCCGGCCAAGGGTTCATCCTGCGGATTCATTAAAACGCACTCCACCGCGGGCATATCGCGGAAGCGGGGCACCCGATACCGGGACAGGCGCGCGTTGGTGATTTTTCCATCCTGGAACCGGATCTCCTCAAACAGCGCTCCCCCCAATCCCATACTGACCATGCCCTCGATCTGATTCTCCATATGGGCTGGATTGACGACCGGCCCGTTATCAAACGCCATTACTACACGGACCACTTCAATCTTGCCGGTATCTGGTTCGATCGTGATTTCCACGCAGGTGACGTTGTAGCCGTTTTTCTCAAAGCCACCAGCCATGCCGTAGCTGCGTTCCGGGGTGGCTTTCCACGTCCCCCAGCCAAAACGCTCCGCGGCGGCTTGCAGGCAGGCACGGTAGCGCTTGTTGCTGGTATTGTGCAACCGGAACGCCAGAGGGTCCATTTTGGCGAGGTGCGCCAGTTCATCGATAAACGATTCGCGGGCAAAGTTATTTGTCGTCGCGCCCAGGCAACGGTAGGATCCTTGGCGCAAGGGAGAATCGCTGCGGTGATGCTTGATCTCTTGGTTGGGGAAATCGTAGGTATGGCGGATACCCGCCGTGCCGATGTTGTACCCATGGAAATCCCAGGCGATCACCTTCCCGTCCTCGCTCAGCCCAGCACGCAGATCAAACACGCCGGCGGGGCGGCAATAGGCCCAGGTAAACTCTTCCTGCCGGGTCCAGCGCACATTCACTGGGCATCCCGCCCCCTTGGCTAGACGAGCGGCTTCAATCGCGGTTTCCCCTGTGTGTTTGCCCCCATAGCCCGAGCCGGTATCAGGGATCATCACCCGCACTTTCTCATAGGGGAGTTCCAAGGCGCGCATCAGTTCTTCCTGCACCCCAAACGGACGCTGGGTTCCCGTCCAGACCGTCACCACGCCCTCTTCCCAAACAGCCAGGGCAGAGCGCGGCTCCAGCGGGGTGTGCGCGATGTATGCCGCGGTGTACGACGCGGTATGCTGGGTTTTCGCTTGCGATAGCGCGGTTTGCAGTTCCCCGTCTTGTTGGACCATTTCTTCCCGGTCCACGCCGGTTTTGCGCAGAATCTCAACCAGTTCTTGATCGGAAGGATGAGGGACCGGCTCCCATTCCGCCTGGATCGAGTCCAGCGCCTCTCGGGCGGCAAACTCGGTCGGCGCGCAAACGCCGATCAAATCGCCATCCCGCACGACCACCACCCCAAGCAGGGCCTTGGCGGCCTCGGTATTCACCGAACGCAATTTGGCGCCAAACGTGGGCGGTCGGAGAATGACCCCATAGAGCATGCCGGGGAGTTTCAAATCCGAGGCATAGCGATGGCGGCCGGTGACAAACGCTTCTCCGCCGATCTTGGGGATTGATTTTCCAGATACAGTCCAAGTTTGCGGATGCTTCATCGAGGTCTCGGCCGGGATTTCTTCCAGCCATTCTTTTCCCTTGGCCAAATCGGCATAGGCGATGCGGCGGTTGGAGGTGGGATGAACAATCTGTCCCTCTTTCGCTTCCAGCGTGGCGGGGTTTACACCCCACTCTTTCGCGGCCAGTTCCATGAGCAGTTGCCGTGCGGCGGCGGCGGCGCGGCGCAATTGAGGCGACATCTGCAGGGTGGTCAGACTGCCAAAAGTCCCCACATCATAAGGGGTCAGCCAGGTATCGCCCATGACCAGATGAATCGAATCCAAGGCAAGAGGTAACTCTTCCGCCACTGCTTGGGCGAGGGAGGTACGGATGTTCTGGCCCAGTTCCACTTTACCGGTATAGATGGTGACCAATCCATTCTCTCCGATATGGATCCAGGCACCGACCTGGGGTGGATTGCGCTTGCCAGCAGCAAAGCGCAGCGCGGCATCGGCGGCTTGACTTCCTGGTGTGCCAACCAAGACGGCAAAGCAAATCCCGCCCCCCAGAAGGGAAAAGAAGCGCCGCCGGTCCATCGAACCCACGGCAGAAGAATCGGTGGGGTGTGCCTGAATTGGGGCCATCAATGTATCGGGTCGATTCATCATTTCACCTCCATCCCCGCGGCGGTCTGAATCGCGGTCACAATGCGATTGTAGGTTCCGCAGCGGCAGATATTGCCCTGCATCGCATCGATGATTTCCTCGCGGGTGGGGTTGGGATTCTCTTTCAATAGCGCAACCCCGGTCAGGATCATCCCTGGCGTGCAGTAGCCGCATTGCAGGGCATCGGCCTCTAAAAAGGCTTTCTGGACGGGGTGTAATGCCTCATCCTGGCTCAGCCCCTCGATGGTGGTGATCGCTTGGCCTTGGACAGACCCCAAGCGCAACATGCACGATTTGCGCGGCTGCCCATCCACCAGCACGGTGCACGATCCACACTGCCCTTCGCCGCACCCGTACTTGGTACCGGTCAAATCCAGTTCATCCCGCAAAATCCCAAGCAAGGGGCGATCGGGTTTCGCGGGGACCGCGTAAGACTTTCCATTGACGTTGATCGTAACCGTATCCATTCTACACCTTGAATTCATAGAATCGGGTATTTATACAAACCATTGTATAAAATGGACCCTACAGAATCAACTTGTTTCTGCCAGAGAAAACTCAGACCATAGCCACATACTTTTTTCATCGCCCTCTACATAAAAATCCCCAGGGGCTAACCTGGGGATCGGAGAAATGGCATTTTTCTGCGCGAGTGTTATTTCACTTCGTAGTTAAATCCTTCTTCGAAGGCGTTGACGTTCAGCTCGATCGTTTTTTTGGGGACGGAATTCTTGATGGCCTCTTCGATCGCTTTTTTGGATATGGCTTGAGAGATTTTCGCCAGATACCCCAGCATCACGATATTTTGCACAACTCGGTTGCCCAGATCTTCCGCGATACGGGTGGTGGGAATCCCATACAATTGGAAGGATTTCCCATTGGTCTTGGGTTTCACCAAATCACTTTCATAGAGTAACACCGCGCCATCCGGCAGATCTTTCGAATAGCGGTCGCACGCTTCCTGCGACATAACGATGAGGATATCCGGTTTGACCACATAGGGATAGGCGATGGGTTCGGTATCCAGGACGACTTGCGCGCTGCATGCCCCGCCCCGGGCTTCGGGACCGTAACTGCGGGTCATGGTGGCGTTCATCTTGTCGTAGATGGATGCCGCTTTCCCCAGAATGATACCGGTCATGATCACGCCCTGGCCACCGAATCCCCCAATTTTGATTTGCGTCAGATTCATAGACAGGCCCCCTCGTATGGTTTGTAGTCTTCGCCCAGGCTGGTTTTATAATGCTCGATCATCCCGGTCATGAAATCCGGCCGGTCCCGGTCGATGAAGTTCCCGACGACAATTTCTTCTCCTGGCTTGATTTCCAGGGTGCGGGTATCCGCATTGTGATCGATGCGGCTTACCTCTTTGAACATCGTGGTTTCATCGAGCGCGGTGCGGTACTTGTTGCGCCGGCCGTACAAGGTGGGACAGGGAGCGATGATTTCGATAAAGCAAAATCCCCGTTTTTCAAAGCAATGCTGAAACGCCCGGCGCATTTGGCGAACGTGGAAGGTTGTCCAGCGGGCGACAAAGTTGGCTCCGCACGCTTCCATGAAATGAGGCAGATTGAGTTGGGCTTCTGAGAATCCATAAGGCGAGGTAGTGGCAATCGTCCCCGCCGGGGTGGTGGCGGCAGCCTGCCCGCCGGTCATGGAATAGACAAAATTATTGACACAAATCACTTTAATATCGAGATTCCGCCGGGCCGCGTGAACCAGGTGGTTTCCGCCGATGGAGACCAAGTCCCCATCCCCGCTATACACCACCACATGCTGTTTGGGATTGGCAAGTTTAAGCCCGGTCGCGAAGGGGATCGCGCGACCGTGGGTGGTATGGAACGAATCAAAGTTCAGATAGCCCGCCACTCGTCCGGTACAGCCGATCCCAGAGACGATACTCACCTGATCCTTGGGGATTTTGGTATCAATGAACGCTTGGATGAACGCGCTGACCGAGGTCCCAATCCCGCAGCCTGGGCACCAGATATGAGGCATCCGGTCCATCCGTAAATAATCATGGAGCGGATTGGCGGCACATTGTTCTTCCACGGCAACCGCTTCTTCCAGAGGGGCAGTTTGATCGACAGAACAACACTCAGTCATGGAAGGCTCCTTCTATTTTTTTTAAAATGGCATCCGGCTCCAATACATTGCCGCCGTAGTTCAAAACCCCGTGGACCGAGGCTTGGCCCGCGATACACCGCTCCAGTTCACGCATCATCTGCCCCTGGTTCATTTCGGCGATCACAAATCCCTTCACCCGGGCGGCCAAATCCTGGATTTTCTTTTCAGGGAACGGCCACACGGTGATCAAGCGCAGAAAGCCGACTTTTTGCCCCTTGGCCCGCGCCTTTTCCACTGCCGCGATGGCGACTCGGGAGCTGATGCCATAGGAGATGACAATCACTTCGGCATCATCCAAATAATGCTCTTCGGTCAGGCTGATATCCTCGACATTATCGCGGATTTTGTGGATCAAGCGGCCCACCAGTTCCTGGTGCACCTTGGAACTCATGGCGGGATAACCGCGCTCATCATGAGTCAGACCGGTCACATGGATATTGTGGCCCAAGCCCGTCTTGGTCATTCGCGGCACCATGCCGACCATTTCTTGATAGGGATAAAAATCACCCGGCTTTTTCGTGGTCAGGCGGCGGGATTCGACCTCGATCGACTGGGCGGTGGGAATCTCCACCTTTTCCATCATATGTCCCACGCACTCATCCATCATCAAGAAGACTGGAGTGCGGTATTTTTCGGAAAAATTAAAGCATTGAATTGTCAAATCGAAGCATTCTTGTGGGGAATTGGGCGCCAGCGCGATCACTTCGTAATCCCCATGCGATCCCCAGCGGACCTGCATCATATCGCCCTGGCCCGGCATAGTCGGCAAGCCAGTGGAGGGGCCTCCCCGCTGGACATCGACAATGACACACGGCGTTTCCGTCATGATCGCATACCCGATATGCTCCATCATCAAGGAAAAGCCCGGACCGGAAGTGACAGTCATGGTTTTCGCGCCCGCCCAGGCCGCCCCCAAAATCGCGATAGACGAGGCCAGTTCATCTTCCATCTGGATGAACATGCCTCCGATGTGGGGCAGGCGCTTGGCCATTAGTTCCACCACCTCGGTGGAGGGGGTAATGGGATACCCCGCCACAAAGCGGCAGCCCGCCGCCAGCGCGCCTTCACAGCACGCGCTGTCCCCATCCATAAAATGAATCCCTGTATTCACACCTGTTGGATTGGTTTTCATTCTGCGTTGTCCTTCCTACACCCGTTTTCCGAAGATTGCATAATCAGGACAAAAGGCCCCACACTGATCACACCCGGTGCAGGATTCCGGCTTGACCGTCACCGGATAATGATACCCCAACACGTTAAATTCATTGGATAACTCCAGCACCTTGGCGGGACAAAATTCGACACAGAATCCGCATCCTTTACAGCGATGGGGTTCGATAAACACCATGCCGCGATTCTTTTTTTTCTTCGTTTCCATGAGCACCTCAAACCAGAATTCTTTCCGATTCACCCGGATTACGACCCCGAGATCAGCATCACGGATTCGTCAATCATATCCTGAATCCGCTCCCACACTTCCGGGATGCTTTGGCCCATAATCACCAGATTATGCTTTTGGCCCTGAATGTCCACCACTTGGTCCTTCAAAATCGCTTCTTCTTGAAATCCGAGCCGGGCGAACACGTGGCGTGCATCCATCTGCTCTTCCATCATCAGAGCGTTGACTTTTTCCAATTTGAGTTTCACCGCCAGAAAGAAAATTTCCTTGGCCAACAAGGTCCCCAAGCCAATCCGGCGCCATTTGGGATCGGTCAAGATGCGGATTTTGCCCACATGGCGGGACCAGCCGTAGCGACGGCGGCTCAGGTTCGCCTCGCCCACCACGACGCCATCCGCAATAGCCAGGATCACAATGTACCACTCATCGCCCAGGCGCTGAACAAGCCGGTCAATAAAGGCGGGATCATTGACATCATCATTCAGCAAATTTCGCTCTTCGGGCCCTAACTGTTGGAAAAACGTGGTCAGATGCTCGCGATCTCCCACCTTCATCGGACGCAATTCGATACATCGGCCATCTTTCAGCCGGGCGGTTTTCGGGTATTTCCTAAACATGGCTGTCGACCTCCTCTCGTCAAGGCACTTCCATACGACCCCACCAGAGTTGTTGAGTAAATCGGCAAGAAACAAGGAGAAATAGTAACTTTTCACCCCTTATTTATCAAGGAGTTGCCACTTTCGAAGCCGAGCCAGGGAGGATTCCCCCAAATCCAAAAATTCAATCGGAACGGACTTTTTCTTGTTTTCCCCTTGAATTTAGTCGATTATACCGCCCATTTCGTAAAGATTTCCCCATTTTTTGTGGAATGAAAAAGTTGGCGGCCCTTCCGCATTTTTTCCAAAGGGAGGCCTAATTGGCATCGCATTACCATTGTTTAAAAAAATAACCATCTCCCCCCGATGTCCCCCATCCTCTCGGGAAGGCGAAAATCGATCGTCTCACTATTTTGCAAAAACAAAAACACCTCTACAATACTCTTCATCTATCGCTTAAGGAGAAGAAAATGACATACTGGCGCCCCTTCTTTTTCCCCCTGTGGCTCCTCGTCGCCACCATCCCCGGCGCGGTCCTTGCCCAGGCGGATTCCAATGCTCCCCTGCCCTACACCCCAGGTGGGATGTGGATGCCGCATCAAATCGCCGAAGTCCATGCCCAGACCCTCCACACCATGGGCCTGGAGATTGATCCCAAGGTATTCGCCGATCCCCTGCATTTCCCGCTCAACGCCATTATATGGCTGGGGGGATGCACGGCCTCGTTCCTGAGCCCGGAGGGATTGATCATCACCAACTACCACTGCGTTCAGGGTTACCTGCAGTATAACTCCACCGAAGGCAGTAACCTGCTGCATACCGGCTACTTGGCCCAACGCCGCGAGGAAGAACTCTCCTGCGGCCCCACCGCGCGGGTTTATGTCACCACCGCCGTCACCGATATCACCAGCCGCATGACCGAGGGCTTGGCCGCCATCGCGGACGATTGGGAACGTGACCAAACCTTGGAAAAAAGAGAGAAAGAGCTGGTCAAAGAGTTTGAGGCCGCCAATCCCAACAGCCGCTGCGATGTGCACTCGTTCTATGGCGGGGGAAAATACTACATGATCACCAAACTAGAGATCAAAGACGTGCGCTTGGTCTACGCGCCTCACCGCGGCATCGGCGAATTTGGCGGCGATATTGATAACTGGATGTGGCCCCGCCATACCGGCGATTTTGCCCTGCTCCGCGCCTACGTGGGGAAGGATGGCAAACCAGCGGAGTTTGCTCCAGATAATGTGCCATACCAGCCAGAATCCTTCTTGAAGATCGCCACAGAGGGATTCAAACCCGGTGACCTGGCCTTTGTAGTCGGCTATCCCGGCAGCACCGAACGCCTGACCACCGCGCTGGAAACCCACCATGATATCGAGTGGAACATGCCCCGCCGGGTGGATCTGTACCAAAAA
>JAVFAP010000169.1:0-7885 GCA_034002445.1 bacterium
TAGCGATCATCGCACTTGGCTGTACCGTGACCCTACGGTTCTTTCGTTTAGATTACTGAAAGGGATCTATCCTTTTTTTTTCCCGATTAATAGTTATGATTTCTTTTACCCTGCGGGTCCGAGGTGTCCCATGCCTACGTGTATGGATCGACCGAGGCGAATTCCTTTTTTCTTTCGAAGGAAGGGAGCGTTGCTTGTCCCGCAGGCATTCTTGATTACTGGTTGAGGAAAAAAGATGAGATCAATTCGATGGATTGTATGGTGCGTGATAGGGCTCGCGATGGCGGTGCCCGCCAACGCGTCGGATTATCACCGTGTCATCTGGGTTACCCGCTGGGATTACAAATCAGCGGAGGATGTCCGAAAAATCATGAAGAATGTCCGTGATTTGGGGGCGAACGAAGTCTTTTTCCAGATACGGGGGAATGGGACCGTTTTCTATCATTCCGCCCTGGAACCGTGGGCGGGCGAATTATCTGGCGATCCGATCGGTGGGATTGGGATGAATCCAGGCTGGGATCCCATGGCGGTGGCGATAGAAGAAGCGCGCAAGAACCAGTTGAAAATTCACGCCTGGTTGAATGTGTTTCCCGGCTGGCGAGGCGAAAAATCCCCTCCCCACGCGAATCAATTGTGGGTCAAGCAACCCGGTTGGTTTATAGTGGATCAGAATGGCCAAAAACTGATTCCGAGAGAAACCAGTTATGGATTTCTCTCGCCCGGCATTCCGGCCGTAAGGAACCATATCGCGGCGGTTTTTGGTGAAGTGGCTAAAAAATATCCCACGTTGGATGGCCTGCACATGGATTATGTCCGTTACCCGGCCTTGAAGGAATACGGTCCGGTCCGGGATTTTTCGTATGACAAAACCAGTGTGGATCTTTATCGGAAGAAATATAACAAGGTGCCCAAGACGGGGGATCCCAGTTGGATTCAATTCAAGCAAGAGAATGTAACCGCGACGATTCGGCAAATCCGGGAAGCGATCCAAAAAGTCAACCCAACCATGGAACTCACGGGGACGTTCATGGCGGAAGTTCAGGCGGCGAATGAGCAGGCGGGACAGTGTCCCTTGACCTGGCTGGAAGAGGGCTTGGTGGATTGGGTGGTCCCCATGGTGTACAAGAAAAACGCGGAAGAGTTTGAAGGCACGCTGGATTTGCTCCACCGCTATTTGGGGAGTGCGTGGGATGACCGGGTGGTGGTTGGGATGAATATTGATTTCAATACGGTGATCCAGATCGAGACCCAATTAAACATTGCGTATGAACGTGAAAACGGTGGAGAAGCCTTGTTTGCTTACTCCACCGTTTTCCAAAATCATGTGCCTACCAAGAAGATGCCGACGATTCAATCTCTTTGGAGAGAACAAAAACTGAAGGATCTGCTCCAGATTGATTTGAAGACGACATCCGCGGACTGAGCTTATTTTACATGGGCTTCTTCCAGCGCGGCGGTCGAGTCCCGCAACAACAAGCGCTGGGAGATAACCACTTCGCGTTCTCGTTGCAGTTCTTCGCCTGAAGCGACCGCGTTGAGTTCGATTTTGAGCGTACGGATCAAGGCGTCCACATATTCGCTGATGCAGGGCGAAATGGTGGACAAGCGTGGTTCCGAGTAGCACCCTGCGGCGCTGTCGCCATGGCCGATGACCGAGATTTGTTCGGGGACCTGGATATCCATCGCTTTCAAGCCGCGCATCACTTCCAGGGCGATCACTTCATCAAAGGCAATGACCGCGGTTGGTGCGTTCTTGCCCCGAAAAATGGCTTCGATCCGGCTGGAGTTGACATGCCACTCTTTAAAGAGAGAGCAATCGAAGACAAGGGATTCGGGATCCCACAGTTCGTTTTCCTTCATGATCGTGCGATAGGCCGCCCACCGTTCGGGGATCGGGCCAAAATCAGAGACACTGCCACGCGGCCCGATGTAGGCGATGCGTTTATGGCCTTGTTCCAGAAGGTATTGCATGGCGCTTTTGGTGCCAGAATAATAATCACTACGGACGCAGGTGTACGAGATGCCAATTTGCTCGCTCACTTTTTGGCCGACAATGACCGGGACCTGGTTCTTGGCAAACATGGACGCGACGCTGATGTGTTTTTTGGGTTCCACGGGGAACCAGATCAACGCTTTGATCCCTTTTTCAAACAGGATTCGCCCCAGATTCAATTCCGCATCTTCATCATTGGGCGAAAACATGGTGATGATGTTGATGTTTTGTTCCAGTGCTTCACTAACCAGTTCTTGGACCAAACTCATGGGGATGGTCTTATTGAGAGGGAGGAGTAAGCCAACCGTGGGTTGATCATCCTCTTTTTCGGGGACATCGGCGGTTTTTTTGGTAACAAAAGTCCCGCTGCCTTGGCGGGAAATCAGCCAGCCCTGGCGTTCCAGCTCCGAAATAGCCCGGGTCACGGTACTGAGACTCAGGTCGTATTCGCGCATTAATTTTTCCCGCGTGGGGAGTGGTTCGCCGGGTTTCAGTGTTCCTTCCTCAATTTGATCGCGCAGACGGATCATTAACTGGACATACTTGGGAACTCGTAAAGATTCAAAATTTTTCACAGTTGCACCTCATATCTAGTATGATGATCCCATTTCCATTCAAAAAATAAAATAAAATGTTTCTATTTTCCACTCCATTCCATATCGATCTGGGAGAAGTGTAAAAATATATGAAAAGATTGGGTCGAGTTGTCAAAGATCGATGCATGTAATTCGATTAATTAAATCGGTATCCTCTTTAATCGTATTAGTGCATAAGCAAAAAGCAACCTTTCTACCATAATTTTTCGATCGGATCATGTATGGGATGAAATCCCAATCCTTTCGGGGAATATATAACAAAAAGAATCGAGTGTCAGAATATTATGAACAATTCTTTCTGTTTTTTTCAAAAATTTTTGCGCTGATCGTGGTTCCAGGGGGGATCGGTCTTGGTCAGCCGCGGTTTGACCACGATGTCGCGATGTGGCACGACCCGGAGTGGCAATGCCCATCCAGGGTTTAGAGGAGGCCGTTCATCAGGGCGTAATAGACCAAGGCGCCGATTATGGCGATGCCGATCAAGGCATATAGAAGGGTCATCGGCAAGCTGGAACGCGAAGAAGCCGCAAGGTCGGAGGGGAAGGCTTTTTCCCATTTATCATCGGTCACCTTGTATTTTTTTAGTGGCGATTCGATTTCTGGTTCTGGCATGAGGGGAGGCGCCGGGTCTGCTTTGGGTTCGGGCACCACTTCTTGCTCTTTGAGCGCTTTCTGCGCGGCAGAGCGGGTGATGCGCTTTTCCGGGGGTTTTTGCGGGGTAACATCCTTGATCCCTTCCCAGACCAGTTTGGTCTTGCCATGCTGGGGATTCAAGGAAAGGGCCATTTGATAATGGTATTTGGCATACCCAAATTCTTCCAGGGAACTGTAGCACAAGCCCAGATAAAAGTGGATATCCGGGTTTTCTTTGTCGTTTTCGAGAGCCAGCACCAAGGCGTCCAGCGCCTCGTCATACTTTCCATCCTGTGCTAATTGTTTTCCTTTTTGGATAAAATCCATGGTTGTTACCTCTTCCCGTCGGTATGTGATGGCTCTGCGTGTCTGCGGAGATCGGAGTGTGCCATCGAGGAATTTTATGTATTTTACGCCAGTTTGTCCGTAAGAAAACCGCTTTTATCCGGATGCGTTTTGCAGGGGAGGCCACATGGCAGGATTGACGAGATTGGGGGGGCGCTGCCCTGTAAAGAAGGCTTTGAGGTTTTCCACCGCCATCAGGCCCATCCGCGTGCGTGTTTCTGTGGTCGCGCTGCCGATGTGAGGCAGCAGAGTGGTGTTGGGTAAGCCCAGCAGATCGGGATGGACAGCCGGTTCGTCCTCGTAGACATCCAGACCAGCGCCCCAGATCCAGCGTTCCCGCAGGGCATGCGCCAAGGCGGCTTCATCCACGATGGGGCCCCGAGCGGTGTTGATCAGAATGGCGTTGGGCTTCATCATCCGCAACTCTCGTTTTCCAATCAGGTGAGTCGTCTCTGGGGTGAGGGGCAGATGAATGCTGAGGAAATCACTGTTCTTCAATACGGTTTCCAAATCCACCCACTGCGCCCCAGGGTTATAGGCTTCTTCAAACGCCGCGTCCCGCCGCCGGGCATAATACAGGATTTTCATGTTGAAACCCGCCGCCTTGGCCGCGAAGGCACGACCGATCCGCCCCAGGCCAACCACACCAAGGGTTCGATTGGTAATATCCTGTCCCAAAAAGTGCATGGGTCCCCACCCGGTAAAACGGCCCTGACGCAAATAGGTATCGGATGCCACCACTTTCCGGGCGGTGGCAAAGAGAAGCGTCCAGGCCAGGTCAGCGGTGGCGTCGGTCAGCACGCCGGGGGTGTTGGTCACGGCGATGCCGCGACGGGTGGCTTCGTCCACATCGATGTTGTTGTACCCCACCGCGTAATTGGCGATGATTTTCACCTGGGTGGCGGCGTCAAGAACCTCACGATCGATGGGATCGGTCAGGATACACAATATTCCATCCCGGTTCTGGACTTGCTGGAGGAGAACATCCTTGGGGATCACGCGATCCTCGGGATAGACCTCGTAGGCAAAACCGGTCTCGTCCAACGCTTGCCATACCGGTTCGGGCAGCGCACGGGTGATATAGATCCGGGGGGGCATGATGCAAGCCTCCAAAATAGTTTAGTCCCTGAATTAATTGAACTAACGTTCTATCTTCGTATGGAAGGAAAGTGTATCATCACTTTTCAATCTGTCAGGGTTAGCTGATCGGGATTTGGAATCAGTTTTTACGTAGATCGATACGAAACGTGCTCTGCCGGGCGCTGGATTTGCTGATGGATTTGGCGTATTCCTTCATTTCCGCCGCCAGTTCGGTCATCTCCAAATAACTGGCGATTGGCTTGTGGACATTGGTTACCACGCCGATCGAAACCGTCATCAAAGGGAATTTGGTGGGTTTGCCACTCCGGTTGACCGATCGAATAAATCCCTGCTCCCGGTCGCTGTCTTCGTACTGAAACGGGACCAGCGTGTCAAAATTATTTACCACATACTGGCATACCGGCTGCACATGGTCCGGGTCCAGGATCATCACAAAGTCGTCCCCTCCGATATGACCGACACAGTCACTGGGAGCTCCATGGGCGGCCACGGCGTCGATGAGCAGCGTGGCCAACAGGCGGATTACCTTGTCCCCCCGGTTATAGCTGTACTTATCGTTAAATGCCTTGAAAAAATCCAAATCGGCATAGCAGAGCGCGGTTTTTTCGTCGTTTGCCAAGCGTTGGGTGGCTTGTTCTTCTACATAGATCGCTCCGGGAAGCCCTGTGAGCGGATTGGAAATCTGCAGGCGCAGATTGCGCCGGTAACTGGTGTGGATGCGGGCCGCCAGCACTTGGGGTGAAAGCGGCTTGGTCAGAAAATCCTCCGCTCCTGCTTCCAGGATGTTGATTTCCTGCACCAGATTCCGTTTTCCATACCCAATAATGATGGGCGTGGTGTAAGTCATGGGATTTTCCTTGAGTGCGCGGGTCAGGCGGATGGCTTTCTCCCCTAGGCAATCCAGATCCAGTAACAAGACCTGGGGAATGTGCGTGAACAGGTATTGATCGATCTTGGCCACGCAGGCATGCCATTCGACGGTGTACCCGATCTGGCGCAGATAGCGGATCGAGATTTCTTCTGAGTTGGAATTGCCACACAGAATCAACGTACAGGGCTTCTCCAGCATCTGCTCTTCGATCGGGATTAGTTCTTCAAACGCATCGTGCAGGGGCATCTGGTTTATACCATCGTTTGCGGAAGCGTTGGAGTGTAACCGCTTCGTGCCTTCGGGTGCAATGGATTAGCCTGCCAGATTCGTGAATCGATTCATTTGATAAGAGACTGTACACGTTTTGCCAGCCTTGTATAGTCAATTCTTGCTTTTGGTTATCGAATCGAATGAATCATTGCCAGAGTTGGTTGCCAGAAGATGGGGGGATTTCTCATCCCGATGGAGAGAAATAAAAAACGGCGGAGTGGAATCCGCCGATTTTTTTAATTAAGTGAAGAAAGAGATCAGCCGGGGAGTCGGACTTTCAAGATCCGGTAGTTTCGGCTGTCGGCAATGTAAACATTTCCGGCTTCGTCGATCGTGATCCCCTTGGGAGCATTCAGTTGGTTGCGGCCGGTACCCTTGCCCCCGGCTTGCACCACCTTCTGTCCTTCCTTATACAACTTGTGAATTGTATTGGTCGATGCGTCAGTCACATAGACCGAGCCTTGCTGGTCCACGGCGATATAGGGTTCGATCCACGGCAGCGGCAATTCATTGGACGCGTTCCAACCCATGATGGCCCAATGGCGCACGTATTGGCCTTCTTGAGTGAACGAAACCACCCGCTGGCCGCCCACGTCACACACATAGACCAATCCATCCGGTCCCACCGTGATTCCCACCGGCTCGGTGAACGCGTTTTCACCTAGGATGCGGACAAACTGCCCCTGCGCATCAAAAAGAACGATCCGGTTTTGCCCCGTATCCGCCACGAAAATATTCCCATTCGAACTGACTGCCACTCCGCGCGGATAGAAGAAGGGCGCGTTGGAGGCGGGCAGGATGGAGGGCAAGGGGGTGCCATCCGGTTTGAAGCGTACAATCCGGCCGTTTACGGGCGGATTCTGGCTGTTGTACCAGGTATCGGTCACATAAATGGTCCCATCCGGACCGACTGCAATGCCCCCGTTGGGCCCATTGCCGACCTTGGCGATTTCCGGGGTGGAAAACTGCCCGTCGCCCGTACCGGGGCCGCCAAACATGGCGATAAACTGCAAGTTTTTATCAAAGACCTGGATCCGCCCGTTACGCGCGTCTAGGACATACATCGTGTTCCCATCCGGCGCGAAGGCAAGCCCGCGCGGTTCGTTAAACTGGGCTTCTCCCTGCCCATAGGTGCCGACAGCGGTCATGGGGATGAGGGGTTTGACCGGTTCGTCATAGCCAGCGGGCACGGCGGGCCGTTCTTCCGGATCTTTCAGTGGCTCACGATAGTACAGCAGGGCCTGCATTCCCCCTGGACGCAAGCCACCCCACAGTTCCCGGTACAGAACGTAGTTCCACAGGGCTTTCCAGGCATCGGTCTGGGATTGATTCCGCTGGGTGAAATAGGAGAAAGGCAGCACGGATTGCCCGTAAGGCCACCAGACCCGGTGATCGATTTTCTTCTGTGCGTATTTCCCTTTGCCCCAAACTTTAATTTGATCTTCCAGCCCGGACACGGTGATGACAAAGGGGACCTCGCTGCGCGGCACGGTGTTGGAAATTTCGTATTTATAATTGCGGAAATACCAGGAGTAAGGCCAGGTGGTTTGTTCATGATAGCATACGACCGCCTTGGTGGGTGAGGGTGGGCAATACTCCTGCCCCAGACGCCGTGCCCCTTCCTCCACCATCTTCACCGTCTCGACGACATCGTGCGAGGACTGGGTATAGACAATCGATTCGCGGGGATTGTCGTTATTGTACATGTTTAAATGGATATTGGTGCGCACCTCATACACGGCCAGAACCACCAAGAGGGCGATGAAAACCCTGCGTAACGCCGGGGAGGGCAAGCGGTCCAGCACATCGCCGATGAAGATCCCCGCCAAGAGGATCAGCGGCTGCACCTGGTGAACCATCAGCCACGGCACCTTTTCGTTCAGCGCCGCATAGATCAGCAAAGAAAACACGCTCCAGTAAATGAAAAACACCCGCACCCCGTCTGGCCGCCATCCACTTTCCTCTTGGGCATCTGGCGATTCAGACCGGCTGGGGAATAGCCGGGTAATGATAAAGAGCCCCAGTACCACGCACAGCGAGAGAATCCACAGCACCAACGCCAGCGCCGCGTTTTCG
>JAVFAP010000170.1:0-7876 GCA_034002445.1 bacterium
CGGGGGATGGATCCCGGTGCCATGGCAGCCGCAGAGAAGGGCCGTCTCGCGGCAGGCTTCCGGCGTCAGCCCTAGTGCCCGCACCTGGGTGCGGATATACCCGGCCATGATCTCCGCCAACGTATCCAGATGGGGCCGGAATGACAGCAAAGTCGTGGGGGGCAGCGGCTGCTTCGCCTGGGCTTGATAGGTTCGCAGATCGCGCGCCGTGATGCCATCGGTGAAATCCGAGTGCAGCACATACAAGGGCACAATGACCAAGCGCTCCGTCCCGTTTTGGATCCGCTCATCCAGCCGCTGGGCCAGGGTTGGATCGCGGAATTCATACGCGGGAGTCACGCTCCATTCGTGCTCAGGGAAAAGTTCACACAACAGGGGAGACAGCACGTCGGCTTGAGCCTGGGTAATCGCTTCCAGTGGCGAGGTAAACCCCTCCTGCTTCCATTGCCGGACTCGCTTAATCCCCCGCAACGCCCCCAAGAGCGGGATGACCGCGTGCGGGATGGGCGCGACCAGCCGCGTCAATTTACGCAAGATCCGTTTCGAGAAATCCCACTGATCCGAGAAAACCGGCAAGGGCGGTTCGCCATAGGTGACCAGAATCACATCCACTTTCATCATGCTCCCCTTTCGTGTTGGGACTTTCTCGTTGGGCTTGATTGATACCGCGGCCGGAAGATCTCTCTCCCGGCCGCGAGGTGGTTTAACTCCGTGTATACCGATTCTTGTTACAACAGCATATCTCCAGCAAGGAAAATCAGGGTGTGCCGGTGGTGTTCGTGATCTCTGTTGAAGCCGCCAGATTCTGAGCCTTCTCTTTTTCCTCCATTACTTCCGAGAGGCTGCGGATTTTATCGATCTGAATTTCTCCCTTGAGCACCTTGTACGCCGCCGCCATCTGCTGGTCCCATTCCAATAAACGCTCCAGCCGGGGCATGTGCGTGTAATCTTTATCCTTCATCTCTTCGGGGATATCGATATCCACTCCGTAGCGGTCCACTTCCAGATCGGGTGTGATACCGATCTCATGGATGCAAACCCCCGAGGGGCTGTAATAATGGGCCACGGTCAGGCGCAGCCCCGCCATTTGCTTGAGGGTGAAGACCTCCTGCACCGATCCCTTGCCAAAACTGGTCTTGCCGATCACCACGGCGCGGTGGTTATCCTTCAGCGCCCCGGTTACAACCTCGGAGGCGCTGGCCGAGTACTGGTTAATCAGAACCACCATGGGGATGTCGGCGAAGCCTTCTTCATCCGGCGCGTTATCATAAAACGGGCGGTAGGGCGAACTGCGGCCTTGGGTGTAGGTGATCAGATCCCCCTTGTTCAAAAATACTTCTGCAACTTTCACCGCTTGGTCCAAGTAGCCGCCTGGGTCAAAGCGCAGGTCGAAGATCAGTTTTTTCATCCCCTCCATCTTCAGGTAGCGCATCGCCTCGGTCAGGTCGTCGGCCGCTTCCGCGTAGAAACTTGCGAGCCGAATCAGGCCAACCTCCCCATCCAGCATCTCCTTGGATATCAGTTGATCAGGGTTGATGGGGGCGCGGGCAAGCACTTTTTCCAGTGGCTCGGGCACGTTCGGTCGTTTGATGGTCAGGGTAACTTGCGAATCTTTTTCCCCCTTGATCAGATCGATGGCTTTCTCCAGCTTTTTCGCCGTGTCCTCGTCCCAGTCTTTAAAATAGTCGCCATCCACCCCGATGATAATATCCCCGGCCCGGATGTCATTCTTTTCCGCCGGGCCGCCAGGCAGGGGGGATATGACCAGCACCCCCAGATCGGTTTGGGTATCCCACTCGATACTGATCCCCACCCCATAAAAGACCTTGGCTTCATCTGGCTTGCCCGAGAGCGAATCCTGCAATTTTTGGTGCTCCTGGGCGGGCAAAAACTGGCTGTAGACATCACCCAGCGAAGAAACCAGGCCGTTGGAGGCCTCGTTCCACAAATCCTGCACCGTGGGTGTGACCTCTTCCACCTGCGCCCGGGCATATTGCAGCAAGACTTCCTCCATCCGGGTCGCATAAAAGAAACGGATGGTATCCGAGGCCGATTCGGGGGATACTGTCGCCTCCAGAATCTTGTCCGAATTGGGGATCACGTGCTCGATATCTTTCCAAGACCGTTTGAAGAACGAATGCCAAGCATCCCGGTACAGGGCCGCCATATCGATTTCTTTTTCATACCGTTTGACAATGAAATCGGTGACATCGACAAAATTCGAACGCCCAATCGTGTATTGGCGTAGATTATTTGCCCATAAAGACTGGACCGTCAAAATACAGATCAGGACGGCAAGAGGGAGAATGCGGGGAAAACGGTATCTCATAATTAGTATCCCGTGATTAATTGTTTATTCTGTTCTGCTGCTTGTTATCTCCAGAGCCAATTAAGAACGGAGCCGGACACCGGCAACAGCAGCGAAGACTAGAGGAAAAAAGGCAGCGGTTATATCGTGGAGCCGATCCCTATTCATCATGAAGAACAAGGCTCCTGCATAGTATAGCCGCTATCCGCGAATCCATGTACAGTTTTCACTTCTATCATATCATCCCCATGCGGAAATCCTAGCCAAAACGGTATTCCGCCCGAGGATGGGCCTACATCGAGATTGTCAGCATCAACATCACTTCCAGCGCCTGCTGGAATGACGGATTCAGCAACTCCAGCGGAATGCCCTGTTCATGGGCGGTTTGCCAGCAATGCACCGTCTCCCAGGGATCCCCGGCCAGCCAGGCCACCAGCCCGGAATAAAACCACAAATCCCCGTGCACCTGCAAATTGGGTTTTTGCTGCAAGATTCTTGCCAAGGCCAAGGCTTCCGGCGCCTTGCCTTGGTTCAGCAATTCGGTATAGAGCCGGGTGATGGCCGGTTTCAGTACCGTGTCCGGCTGAAAGGCCGCCAGCCCGACGATTGTGTTCCGCACCAGGTCGGGCCGGTTGATCTGGTAATAAAAGGCAATGGCGTTGGTAAACACTTCTGGATTGCCTGGCGTGGCCAGCGCCGCGACCTGGTACAGCAGCGAGGCTTCTTTGGGATGGCGGGCGTTCGCGGCCATCGGCAGCAGCGTTCGGTTGACAAAGCCAGGGTACCGTGCTTCGGTATGCCATGCCAGGCTGGGCTCTTGCCCTTTTTTCGCTTGCAGCAAGATGAGATGCGCGTACCCTTCTTCATACACCGGCATGATCCGCACCGCCTTCTGGTAATTCTGTACGGCGAGATCGTAATACTTTTCTTCGATCGTGTTTTCCCACAGCAACTCATACACTCGCCCCATTCGCGCATGGATCGAATATAACGAGTAACTCTGCAAGGCTTGCTGATAGTACGCCAGCGCGTCCATCGCCTTGGCCTGGTCAAACTGGGGATTGGGTTGATTGCCTCCTAGCGGATCGATCACCCCGGTCGCTGTCTGTTCCACCTCCGCCAAGAGTTCATTCCCCATCAAATAAGCGTATTTCCCTTCGTATGGAATCTGTTCCACCCCCAGTTTCAGGAAGAAGGGGGCCGATTCCAGATGCTTGCTGTATTGAGATTCCCGTTCTTCCGGGCTCAGCGCGGAGTTATTCAGCACCATTTGTGCGTATTCCTGGTGCCGACCATAAAGACGCAGGGTGAAATCCCCCATGATATAAGCCCAGATGGGGTATGACAGTATCATGAAAATCCCGGCCACCCCGGCTATCGCGCCATATTGCGCCGGGGATTTCTTGGGCATCCATTCCAAGGCATATTGATAGCGCCGGGTAGACATCACGCTGGAAAAGAGGGCCAGGTTCCCCAAGAAGAGGCAACTGTCCGCCGCCTCATGAAAGGGGAACGCGAAAAAGCAGCGTGTCAAAACCGCCACCGTCGCCGCCCCGGTAAAGAGCCCGAGCACCGGGACGGGCCTTTTCCGCAGCAGGCGGTACAGCAACACCCCATGCAATCCCAGCAACCAGAGCATCGCCACCAGCCCCGGTACACCCAGTTCCGCCCAGGTTTGAAAATAATCGTTGTGCGCGCGCTGGGTATGGGTTTCCAACGGCGGAGGGCCAATCTTCGTTTGCGGGTGCTGGGTGAACCAGCGCTCTTGGTACGTGGGATACTGGTTGGGCCAGGCCGAAAACCCAACTCCTGCCAGAGGGTAATCCTTCACCATCAATAACGACATCAGCCATACCCGCGGGTAGGTACCGGAAAGCAACTCTTCCTTGGATATCAGAAAGCGTTTGGTCAGGTTGGCGCCCCGCGTCTGCACGGTAGAGGAACTCATCAGTACAATCAAAAACAGCACGCCAAACACTCCAATCGCCGCTGCGCTGCGCTGGATCAATTTTTTATTGGCTTGCACCAGGGTGGAAAAAGGTAATGGATCGCTGGCATGGCGCCGAATCAAAAAACCGGTGAGCAAGAACCCAACTGAACTCACCAGCCCCAGAGCCACTCCCCGGCTGCCGCTGAGGTAGATGATCCCCACAGCCGCCACGATGGCGATTCCCGCCACCGCGGCTGCTGAGTATCGGCGAAACCGGTACCAGAGATAGCCGGTCAGAATCGCGAAAACCAGCAGGTACGAGGCACTGGCGTTGTTATGCCCCAAAAATGCCCCCAGCCGCTGCCGCTCATAGGTGCCGGTCGACAGGGTCATCGCGGGGAAAAAAGACCAGTCAAAGCGGGGATTTTCCATCAGCAACTGCCGCAAACAGCCCACCAGCATGACGCCCCCCACAAAACCCGCCGTGCCCACAAACCACAGCCGGTAACGCCGCTTCAAGAACAGCGTTACCCACAGCGGAAACGAGGCCAGAATGGTGGCAAACACATAAAAGTTATGCGGCGCCGCCGTGGAAGCCGAAGGGGTGGACCGAATTCCTGCCCATACCAGTAACAGGGCCGCCGGAAGAAAATACGGGCTAAGCCCCAATGTAATGCGGCGCACCTGGATGCAATGAAGGCCATAAAAAAACCACGCCACCACCGCGGCACTCTGGGCTACCAGGTACTTGTTGACCAGCGGATTGGTAAAGTACGGATTAAAATACAGCGCCGTGGCGGCGATCTGAAAGAGCAGAGTGAGAGCCGCCAACTGTTCAAAAAAAACCGGTTCCTTGCTTGGCTTGATCTGTTTATGTTGTCCCATTATTCTTCTTCCATTTCATACATGGGTAGATAGACGGTAAATGTCGTTCCCGCTCCGGCGACACTGGCTACATCGATCCGCCCTTCCATGGAACGGATGATCTGATGCACAATCGAGAGTCCCAGCCCGGTGCCAGAGGCTTTTTTGGTAAAGAACGGATCGAAAATTTTCTCCAGATCGTCCTTGGGGATCCCCATCCCTTCATCCGTCACATCCACAATCGCTTCTTTTCCCCGTGTCCGCATGTGGATGCGTAGTTTGGCCGTGGGGGGGCAGTCTTCCATGCTTTGCAGCGCGTTCAAGAACAAATTGACGAAGACGGCGGAGAGTTGCCCTTCATTGGCGTAGATATACACTGGCTGGCTGGGCTCTTGATGTTCAATCTCCCGCTCCCCCGCCTGATATTTAATTAACGAAAGAGAATGCTGGATGATCACCCGCAAATCATGCACGGCCGGTGTATCCCGTTTGGGTGAGGCCAAGGATAACAGCCGGTCGATCAGGTTTTGACACCGCTTGGTCTCTTCTTGAATCAGCCGGTACTCCTCCCGGTTGGGATCGTCTTCGGGAATTTTCTGCATCAGATAGCCCGCGCAGGCTTGGATCACTCCCAGGGGATTGCCAATTTCATGGGCCAGCCCGGCGGCGATCTGCCCCGCGATGGTCAGCCGGTCCGAGCGCAGCACCCCTGTCGGCGTCGGCAATTCTGGATTTTCCTCTTGCACCATGGCAATACAGAACCGCTTGTTTTCGAACGGAAAAAAGGTCGGGAAAATTTTGATCGGATTCGGCAGTGAATCATCGGGGATATGGATTGTTTCCTCGATATCCGTCTCCGCATGAAAACGAAGCAGAAGCGCATTCCGGATGGACTGGCTCACTTCCGGCCAGATGGATGAGCCCTGGGGGGGCAAATGCAATAATTTCCGTGCCGCGTTGGACGCGATCACCACCGTCCCGTGCTGGTCGATCATGAAAATCTCGGTGGGAAAACGCTGAATCATATCCACCCACAAGGCATGCCACAACGCAAACTCTTCGCTCTCTTGGTTCAGTTGGTTGACCCACAGCCGAATCTGGCGGATGGTGACCCACAAATACAGCAAACCCGCCAGACACAGCATCAGATCCGCGGGAATAAACCGGGGCAGACTGATAAACGACTCCCGGCTAAGATTGGCGATCGTTACCGTGTAAATGGTTACCAGCATCGTCAACGCGGCGGCGACATCCACGATAATCATCGAACCTTTTTTAAACTCCGGCACCAGCAGAACCAAAGCCAACGGAGACAAAAACGCCGCCCAGAGGATATTGCCCGAGTTTGGCAGAAACATCAGATATAAAATAAATCCCGTATCCGCCAAATACGAGATCAGGCTCAGCAAAACAGTAACCCGGTGGTACACTTTTTGTTCGGGATTTTCCGCGATCCGGCGTTGCACCACCCACAGCAGCAGAATCAAGCACAGCGAGACCACGGTATAAAAAATAATGGGAAGGACAAAATCGAAGACTGTCGAGCTGAACATCGAGTTGGATAAAA
The DNA here is from genome assembly GCA_034002445.1 of bacterium. Lineage (GTDB taxonomy): Bacteria > Hinthialibacterota > Hinthialibacteria > Hinthialibacterales > Hinthialibacteraceae > JAVFAP01. The sequence continues at coordinate 6,670 of JAVFAP010000170.1, forward strand.
TCCACTCGTAAATGACAGACGACGGGATCAAGAACCATTTGTTTGCCAGCAACAAACGGAACATCAGCCGCTCCCGGCCTTCGGTAAATGCGTCTTGGGTTGGCCACTGCATCACGTCGCGCTTATCCTCACCAGCATCCAGGGTATTCTGACGATTATGCCGGAAACCCCTGCCGGGGAAAAGCGGCAAAGAGAGAAAAGAAGACATTTACCCCCGCGCCCCTCCCGGCCAAACTGCACTTCCCTTAAAAGACCCCCCGCTTTATGCTCCAATAATGCCGGATTGAAAATCACTTTTTCCGAGGATATATCCATGCAACGCAGAACCTTTTTAACCCTTTCCGCCCTGGCCGTTTTCTCCCCCCTACCCTCCCTGACCCAGATGAACAGCCGTCTGTTTCTGTATATCGGCACCTATACTGGACGCACAAGCGAAGGGATCCATGGCTTTCATTTCGATACCGAAACTGGAGCTTTTACCCAGGTGATGGTGCAAAAGGGGCTGACGAACCCCTCCTTTCTCGCCTGCGATCCCCAAGCCCGCACTCTCTTTTCCGTCAGTGAAACCGGGCAGTTCGACGGTAAACCTGGCGGCGGAGTCAGCGCCTTTGCGCGGGACTCCCAGACCGGTGTTCTTACGCCCCTCAACCACCAGCCCACCCAAGGCGGCTCCCCCTGCTATGTCTCGGTCGATAAAACCGGTCGTTGGCTTTTAACCGCCAACTATTCCAGCGGTAACGCCGCCGTTTTCCCGATTTTGGAAAATGGCGAATTGGGCCCAATCGCCTGCCTAGTCCAGCACAAAGGCTCCAGCGTCAATCCCCAGCGTCAAACGGCCCCCCATGCCCACTGCATCCTGCTGGACGCCGCCAACCGCTTTGCTTTTGTGCCCGATCTGGGGATCGATAAAGTGATGATCTACGCTTTCGACGCTGAAACCGGCCAACTCCAGCCGGCGGCAACCCCCTTCTTCCAAACCCAGCCCGGCGCTGGCCCCCGTCATTTTACCTTCCATCCCAACGGCCAATGGGCCTTCGTCATCCAGGAACTGAACAGTACCATCACCGCCCTGGCCTATGACAGTGCCACCGGCGCGCTTTCTGAAATCCATACGGTGCCCGCTCTCCCCGCTGATTTCACCGGCCAAAGCACCTGTGCCGATATCCACGTCCATCCCAACGGCCGCTTTCTCTACGGTTCCAACCGG
>JAVFAP010000171.1:0-7810 GCA_034002445.1 bacterium
TTTTTTTGGTCAACTGGTTGTATTGGGTCTCATTCAATTGGGGGGGATCGGTTACATGACTCTTGGTTCCTTCATTATTCTTTCCCGTAAATCCCCACTACCGAGTAAACGCCATGAAATTAGTAAAGCCGTCTTTAGTTTACCGGATTCCTTCCGTGTCGAAAAATTTATCAGAAGTGTAATTCATTTCACTGTTGTCATTGAAAGCCTAGGGACTTTATGTCTGTATTTTATCTTTCGAGAAGCCGGGGTGGATCAACCGCTCTGGCATGCGGTATTTCATAGCGTTTCTTCATTTTGTACGGCAGGCTTCAGTTTGTATTCCAACAGTTTTGAGCAATATTCCACAAATTTTTGGCTGAATGTTGTTGTCGCCATTATGAGTTACCTTGGTGCGATTGGGTTTATCGTCTGTGTCGATTTTTGGAGAAAGTTCAGAGGAAAAACCAACGCGATTACTCTGACCAGCAAAATTATCCTATGGACAACCTTCTGGATGAGTATCATTGGAACAACCCTACTATTTTTATCAGAGCCATCAACACAAAGCCAGCCTGCGGATACGCGCTTGCTATCTTCTTTTTTCCAATGCATGACTGCTATGACTACCGTAGGATTCAACACCCTTAATCTGGCTCAATTCTCAAAAGCCTCTTTACTAATACTTATTGTGTTGATGATCATCGGCGCTTCCCCTTCAGGAACAGGCGGTGGTCTAAAATGCACAACATTTTCCGCCATCCTCGGGGTAATGCGTAGTGCGATTCGGGGAGAGAAAGAAGTTTCCTTTTGGGGAAACCCGGTCCCATTAGAACGAATATGGACTTCCGTTGCAAGCCTAGGTTTTTACTTGGTTGTCCTCGTGATTGGAACCTATCTCTTGGAATTGACCGAAGCCTCAACCTTTGAAGAAAATCTGTTCGAAGCCGCTTCAGCACTCGGTACAGTAGGATTGAGTTTAGGCATTACCGCCAACCTGACCCATATGGGTAAAATCGTCATCATATTATTGATGTTCTGTGGACGCCTGGGTCCGTTAACTTTTGGCATCGCTTTATTTTTTAAAGATCGCCACATCTCTGATCTGCAAGACAACGACTTGGCAGTATAACCCCCTGTGACGTGCACTTCTTCTTTACATTATGATAACGTTCAATTCAAATCAGATCTCTACGGCTTAAACAAAGCGGGGAACGGCTGCGCCATCACCACGACCCAACCGGGGCTCGGTAGTGTCCCCCAAAAGTAAAGAGTGGCCTGGCCTTTTTGGGCATGCACCCAGCAGCCCAGCGGCTGACGGGGCCGGTTTGGCCAAAATACCTCCCACACCAGCGGTTTTTCTGCCTCACCCCAGACCCACTGGCCTTGCCCATCCACAATATAGAGCCCCACTTCCGTCTCGGTCGCCAGCAGCGCTTGGATAGACGAAAGGAGAATCGCGGACGGCTCCCCCCGGGTCGCGGTCTCTTGAGCCTGGGCTTGGATCGCGGTCCACCGTGCCATCATCTGGTTCACCGTCGTCTCGGGGACATACTGGCCGGGGGTTTGAAAGAGTTTGGGCCAGAAGAAATAGAAGGCGATTACCAGAAAAAAAATAACAAACAAAAAATCCAGCCCAAACAGTTTGCGGCTGAAATTCCCCGGTTCCCGCTCCTGCATCTGGCGTAAAACCCGCCTTAATTCGATCGATTGTATTTCGCCGCTTTTTCCCATTCCCCCCTCCAAAAGGGTATCATGTTTCCATTTTCCAGGTATGATTGAGCATACTTTCAGAGCCCAAACGTAAGAACGATCATAGCATAGGCGTAAAGAAGAATGACCCGTTTGTGTACTCCAGAAACGATAAACTCCCTGTATAAGTTAACCGACCAGCCAGCGGGCCGGAATTGGACTTTGGAAGAATCCTATCAATATTGCCGAAATCTCACCCTCTCCCATTACGAAAATTTCCCTGTCGGTTCCATGCTGCTCCCCAAGGCGGTCCGGCCACATGTCTATGCCATCTACGCCTTTGCTCGAGTCTCTGACGATTTCGCCGATGAAGCCCAGTATGGCGAGCCCGCCCAGCGCCTGGCCCTTTTGGAGGAGTGGGAAACGCAACTGCACGATTGCTATCGAGGCAAGGCCAACCATCCCATCTTCATCGCTCTGGCGGATTCCGTCCAAAAAATGGATCTCCCCCAGTCCCTTTTGCATGATTTGCTTCATGCGTTCAAACGGGATGTCACCGTAAACCGCTATAAAACCTGGGACGAAGTGATTGAAGCCTACTGCCGCTATTCTGCCAATCCCGTCGGCCGCCTCATCCTTCATCTCTTCGATTACCGAGACGTAGAGCGGCAGCACTGGTCCGATTGCATCTGCACCGCCCTGCAATTAACCAACTTTTGGCAAGACGTTGCCATAGACTTACAGAAGAACCGGGTATATATTCCTCTCCAGGAAATGCACCAACAAAAATATTCGCTTGAGGCGCTCTTCGCCGAAGAGTATAATGAGGCATATCACCAGATTCTGGAGAACCTGGCGCAGAGGACATGGGCACTCTTTCTGGAAGGGTACCCCCTGCTGGATTCGGTCCGCTTCCCCCTCAGCGCGGAGTTACGGTTCACCTGGATGGGTGGCGTAACCATATTGTCCCGTACTCGGGACGTAAAGTACAATGTGTTTTTGCAACGACCCAAACTGTCCAAGTGGGATTTGTTGGCACTGGGTTCGCGCGCTTTATTTTCAATTCAGGGCTTTCGCAATCAAATGCAGGCCCGTTTTTAGTCAGTGGAAAGTCTATGATTACGAGTAAGGGGAAGAGTATTGGATTCGAAACTCTACACCAAACAAAAAACAAAGAAGAGTGGGACCAACTTTTACTATTCTTTCTTGTTTCTCCCCAAGATCAAGCGGGAGGCCATCTATACGATCTATTCGTTCTGCCGTCATTCCGATGATATCGTAGACGACGCGGCAACCCCGGATCATGCCCGGCGCCAGTTGGACCGTTGGCGGAACGAATTGGAAGCCAGTTACCAGGGGACGCCAAACCACCCCATCGCCGTAGCGCTGACCGATGTCCTCGAACATTTTTCCATCCCCAAACGCTATTTCCATGAACTTATTGATGGCATGGAAATGGACCTGCACCGCACCCGGTACGAAACCTTCGAAGAACTCTCCACCTATTGTTACCATGCGGCCAGCGTTGTAGGGCTGATGTGCATCGAGATTTTTGGCTACCGTTCCCCCACCGCCCGCGATTACGCCATCAATTTGGGCAAGGCGTTGCAAATGACCAACATTCTGCGTGATGTGGGGGATGACGCTCAGAAAGGGCGGATTTACCTCCCTGCCGAAGATTACCAGCGCTTTCACCTGACCGAGCAGGATCTGCTTGAACAGCGGTACTCGCCCGCGTTCATCGAATTCATGAAATTCGAAGTGGACCGGACCCGTGCATTTTACAATTTAGCCAAGGTGAGTTACGAACGGCGGGATCATCATCTTCTTTTTCCCGCCGAGATTATGCGCAAAATCTATTCCCGCATTCTAGACCGGATCGTCCAGGATGAATACGAGGTATTCAGCCGCCGGATCAGCATACCCAAACAGCGGAAAATACTCTACGCCCTGCAAGAGTGGACGCGGGGCCGTATGAGGGGCCTAGTGGAATGGGCTCCCACGTTATAATCCTCGGGGGAGGCGCGGCGGGCCTGGCCGCCGCCTCCCGTATCGCTGAAGCAGGCCACCCTGTCACCTTGATCGAGCGCAAGCCCTTTCTCGGCGGTCGTATCTATTCTGTCCAGGACCGTAAAACTGGGGAAACCATCGATAACGGCCAACATGTGCTGATGGGCTGTTATCACGAAACCTTCACCCTACTGCGGCGCTTGGGCACGATGGACGGGATCAAAATTCAAGACCGTCTGCAAATTCATTACAAAGGCGGCGAGGGGCTGGATGATGAATTATCCTGCCTGCCTCTCCCTGCCCCATTTCATCTCCTGCTGGCCGTTTTATCCATGAAATCTTTCAACTGGGCCGATTACCGGGCCCTGCTCCGCTTTGGTCTGGCCTTGCGCAAAGAGAATCCGGCCATCAAGGGCGAAACCGTCGCCACGTTTTGCCAACGCCTCCAGCAACCCCCTGCCCTGCAAAACCTCATGTGGTTCCCAATCGCGGTATCGGCCCTGAACGAAACACCCGAAACCGCCTGCGCCGAACTGTTTGTCACGGTCCTGAAACAGGCCTTTTTTGCCGGAAGCCAGGAATCGAAAATCGCTTTTCCCCGTGTCCCTCTACAAGAGCTACACGGAACAAAAGCGATCGAATACATCCAAAACCACAATGGCCGGGTTATACTCGGCGAGACAGCCGTCGCGCTGGAGATGGAGGGGAAACGAATTGCCGCCGTCTGGCTCAAATCCGGCGAACGCATCCCCTGTGAACACTGCATTTCCGCCATCCCTTCCAAACCCCTGCACGATCTGGCCATCCAATCGGGCTTGGAAAAAGCCCTGCGTATTCCCGCTCTGGGCTCCTCTCCCATCCTGAGTGTGTATCTGTGGTTCGACCACCCCTTCACGTCCGATGAAATCACCTGCCTGCAAGGCTGTCATTATGAATGGGCACTGTTCCGCTCGAATTTTGTACGCGAGGGCGAACATAAGCACTTCTGCGTATGCCTGCTGGTCAGTGCCGCCAGGGGCTATCAGTCCTGGAAACGGCACGATTTGATTCAAGCCGCCATCGCCGATCTCCACAACACCTACCCAGCCAGCCGTCAAACCCATGTGCTTTCCGTCACGGTCTTCTGGGAACCGCAGGCGACTTTTTCCCCCCATCCCATGGTCAGTTGCAAGCGCCCAGGCCCCCTCACCGCAATCCCCAATCTGACCCTAGCCGGAGACTGGACCGATACGGGCCTGCCTGCCACCATCGAGGGCGCGGTTTTGTCCGGCCACAATTGCGCCAATTTATTCCTGCATCACTGATCCCGTCCGGTTTTACTCCTTTTTACAACCCCCAGTTCCTTTCATCCGTTTTCCTAGGGAGAGACTCTTCATGGAGAATCGAAATCCCGAATAAAGGAGAATGCCATGAGAACGAACGGTTTTACCCTGATTGAATTGTTGGTCGTGGTTGCGATCATCGGCATCCTGTCTTCCATCGCGGTCCCCAACTTCATGAATGCGCAGATGCGGGCAAAGGTGGCACGCGCCCAGGCGGACATGCGAACCGTCGTGACTGGCATCGAACAGTTGCGCCTGGACAAAGGCGTATTGCTGGTGGATTTTTGGGATGATGATACCCCGGAAGGGCAAAAACGGATGGTGGAAATCTTTCGCGGTGTGGGCGGCTCCCGCGCCAACGACCGTGGCGGAACAGCGGGGATCTTTGCTCCCCTGACGAGCCCCATCGCCTATCTGTCCAGCGTGCCCATCGATCCGTTCCTGACCCGTGCGAGGGGAGAAGACACTCAGAGTCAGTTAATTGCCCAAGATCTCATCCCTCCCTATTGCTATATGTACGCGGATAACGACCCCCAGATTTCTGGGGAAGGAGATATCGGGCTAAGTGTGTTTACTTCCGCCAACCGGGATTACCTCCACTCGGTCGGCTTGCAACCCTTGCGCTCTGGCATGTATGTCTTGATTGGAGCCGGTCCGGATGGGCAGCGAGGCGCGTACAACAACAATCGCGGGATGGGGGTTCCCTACGATCCATCCAACGGCATCGTCAGCGCGGGCGATATCATCAAGATCAATTAACCCAGAAAAAACACCTTGAATATGCTTCTTCACCTTGATGATCCCTACTTTTCCAGGTAGGATTCTTCCCTGTTGAATCAAAACGGGGCGTAGCGCAGTCTGGTAGCGCGCCTGCTTCGGGAGTAGGAGGCCGCTGGTTCGAATCCAGTCGCCCCGATTGAATCCAGACACCCAACCCCTCTCGGCCAGCCGAGAGGGGTTTTTCTTTTTATTCCCGCGCCAGACGGGCGATCGCCTCACCTGTCAACCGGTACACCGTCCATTCCTTCATGGGCTGGGCGTCAAGGGAAAGATAAAAATCGATTGCCGGCTGGTTCCAATCCAGCACCGCCCATTCCATCCGGCGGTAGCCCCGCTCCTGGGCGATCTGCGCCAAACGCCGCAAAATGGCACGCCCAATCCCCTTCCCCCGCCGCGTCGGTTGGACATAAATATCTTCCAAAACCATCCCCGCCCGGCCCATGAACGTGGAAAAGTTCGTAAAAAACAGGGCCGTCCCCACAGTCTCTTCCCCTACATCCGCCACAAGGCATTCCGCCACGGGTGTCTCGCCAAAGAGGGCGGCATAAAAATCTTCCGGGGTTGAGATCACAGTCTCCCGCAGTTGTTCATACGCCGCCAATTCCATGATCAAGGCATACACAGCGGGGATATCGGCTGGAGTGGCGGGGCGGATTGTAAAAGGGGCATCGTTCGGCATACTAGTTCCTTTATTGGATTTTCGATTTCTATTTCCATTCCTGCGTTGTTAGTATATACTTGGCTCGCCAATAAAACTCATGAGGGATTCAAAAAATGATGAAAAACTTGATGCTCTGTATGATCACCGCCATCCTGCTGTGCCCCATCCAGCCCGCGCCGTGTCAGCCCTCCAACGCCGAACTGGCCAAAGCCATCCTGGATAACCAGGATTTCCCTGTCGTGATGGAAAAGGCCAAGGCCATTCTCAAAACTGGCTTCAGTGCTGGGGAAGGCTATGGCGAAGTGTGGATTCGCGACCTGGCAACGTTCATTGAAATCTCCTGCCAAGTTTACGATCCCGCCGTCATCCGCGAAAACCTGCTGGTTTTTTTCCACTTCCAAGGGGAGGACGGGAATATTCCCGATGGATTTATCCCAGCGGAAAAAGCGTCCGTCAGTTATGAGTACATCCTTTCCAACAGCCAGCCCACCCTGCGCGCCCACAAAAACACAGTCGAAACAGACCAGGAAAGTTCACTCCTCCCGGCTGTACACCGCTACATTCAGCGCACTGGGGATGCCACCATTCTGGAAGCGGAAATCAACGGCAAACCGGTTCTGCAGCGTCTGGAAATGGCCCTGGAATTTCTGTTCACCAAGCGTTTCAACGATAAATACGGTCTGATCTGGGGCGCCACCACGGCCGACTGGGGCGATGTCCAACCGGAGCACGAATGGGGCGTCTTTCTGAATGACGATAGCCACCTTACCTTGGATATCTACGACAACGCCATGGCCGTCATCGCCATTACCGATTTTATCGCAATGGCAAAAGACCACCCCGAAAAGGTTGAAAAATGGGCCGCCGCCAAGGAAAAACTCAGCAAAAATATTCGGACGCACCTCTGGGATGCCAAAAATCAGAAATATATCCCCCATATTTATCTGGACGGCTCTCCCTTCCCCGCCGACTTTAATGAAAACGAGATCTACTACCATGGCGGCACCGCCGTGGCCATCCAGGCAGGTCTGCTGACTCCCGAGGAAATTCAAACTTCCCTGGAAACGATGCGCAAGAATGTCAAAGCCACCGGCGCGCAAACCATCGGATTAACCATGTACCCACCCTACCCCGCAGGCTTCTTCAAAAACCCGGTCATGAGTCCATACTCCTATCAGAATGGAGGCGATTGGACCTGGTTCGGCGGTCGCATGATTCAGGGCCTGATTCAACATGGATTCATCGCGGACGCGTACAAGGAAATCCAGCCCATGACCACCCGAGTGATCAAGAATGACGGCTTTTTTGTGTGGTATAAAATCGATGGGACCCCCGCCGGTGCTGGCATCTACCGGGGGTCGGCCGG
>JAVFAP010000172.1:0-7773 GCA_034002445.1 bacterium
AAATCGTGGGGCTCTGCATTCTGGCGGTTCTTTCTACCGCGTTGGCCTTGGTGGTCGTTGTCCAAGTCAACAAAGCCGCCTTGCAGGAGAATATTTTTATTGAGTTGGAACAACTGGCTAAAAACGAAACTGCCAAAATTGCCAAAGACGTCTATCTGATGTGCCGGGCCACCAATGAAAGTGTCATGCAGACCGTCAACAGCAACCTGCGCGTGATGAATCAAATCCTAACTCATACGGGAGAGCCGTATCTCTCGCCAGAGATGGTCTCCATCACCATTCAAGATGGATCGCAATCCAACCGAACAGTCCAGTTACCCCAATTGATGGCGGGGCCCCAATGGCTGGGCCAGTATGATGAAACCGCGAAGCGCTATCCCATCGTGGATGACATGGGGGATTTGGCGGGATGCATGTCCAGTGTATTTCAGCGAATCAACGAGCAAGGCGACATGGTGCGGATCAGCACCAATGTGACCGATGCCAACGGCAAACGTCAACTGGGCACCTTTCTTCCCAGTACCAGCCCCGTTGTTCAAACCATCTTGCGCGGCGAAACCTATCACGGTCGGGCCAATGTGCTGGGTGATTGGTGCGCGACCGCCTACGCCCCCATTCAGGATGCCACCGGAACCCTGCTTGGCATGAAAGCGGTAGCGGTAAAAGAAGAGAGCATCACCAGTCTGCGGCAAGGAATTCAAGACATCGTTGTCGGGAAAACCGGGTATGTCTTTATCATGGATGGCTCAGTCGAGCAACAAGGGCGCACCATTCTATCCTACAAAAATTTGCGGGATGGCATGAATGACTGGACCTTGACCGATGCGGGAGGAAAACTCTTATTTCAAGAAATCATTCAAAATGCCCGACAGACCAAAGGTGGGGAGGCTGTTTTTCACGATTATCTATGGAAAAATCCTGAAGACCCAGCACCCCGAGCCAAATTGGCCGCCGCCACCCTGTTTGAACCCTGGAATTGGGTGATTGGTGTCAGCGCCTATCAAGATGATTTTCTTGACGCACAAATCCGGGTAGATAACTCGTTATACCAGATGGTCTTATGGACCGTGGTCTTCGCCTTGATTTTGGTTGTGATTTTCGTCATCGCGTCCTATCTATTCACAGGCCGGATTGTCCGTCCCTTGCAAGACGCGGTACAATTCGCGCAAGCGGTTTCCGCAGGCAACCTGACCGGGCGGATTCAAATCCGGCAACAGGACGAGGTGGGCGAGTTGGCGGGAGCACTCAATTCCATGGTGGACAATCTCAGCCAGGTAATCCAAGGGATTAAAACCGCGTCAGAGCAAATTGCCTCCAGTTCAGAAGAACTCTCGGCCTCCTCTCAAAACATCGCCCAAGGGGCGACCGAACAGGCAACCAGTCTCACCGAAGCCGCCTCACAAATCAAAAATATCGTCAGTTCGATTGAAAGCAATGCCGAGGATGCCCGGAAAACCAACACTGCCTCGGTTTCGGCGGCTACCGAAGCTGAAAAGGGCAGCCATTCGGTTGCCGGGACCGTCAAGGAGATGAAGAAGATTGTCGAGCAGATCTCGATCATCAACGACATCGCCGATCAGACCAACCTGCTGGCTCTCAACGCCGCGATCGAAGCCGCCCGTGCGGGCGAGATGGGCAAAGGTTTCGCGGTGGTGGCCACCGAAGTCCGCAAACTGGCGGAACGCAGCCAAGTGGCGGCCAAGGAGATCAGCGCGCTTTCCCAGAGCAGCGTGGTCACCGCCGAGCAATCCGCGAAGATGATCCAAGCCATCGTGCCCGAGATCAACAATGCGTCCGAACTGGTCGAGCAGATCAACCAGAAATGCCAAACACAAACAACCACGGTGCACCAGATCAAGGAACTGATCAACCAGTTGGATATCGTCTGCCAGCAAAACTCGGCCGCGAGTGAGGAAACCGCCTCGGCCAGTGAAGAACTGGCGGCGCAAGCGATCGCTCTGCAAGACATGATCGCGATGTTCCAAATCCGAAACACTGGTGGGAGCCCCATCAGCCAACCCAAAGCGACACGCTATCTCCCCAACCGGATGGAATAGGCGTTTCGTTTTCCCTGAATAGAAATGAGCCGACCCTGAACCAGTATAGGGTCGGCTTTTACATTTTGAAAGAAAACACTGCCGGCGACAACTCCCCCTCGAAATCCCACTCCAGTTATTGACGAAATGAGAGATATTGTGGTACGTTGAGTGAAACATGCTCTGCGTGTTCATTTTTTTAGGCGATTGGGGAACCGCCATGTACGTTCGGGTTCTATCCAGTGCGACATTGGGCATCGAGGCCTATATCATGGAGGTCGAGCTGGATCTCAGCCAGGGGCTGCCAGGCCTGACCATTGTCGGCTTGCCCGATGCCGCCGTGCGGGAAAGCCGGGAGCGGGTCCGATCAGCCCTGATCAATACCGGCTACACCCTGCCTCCCAAGCGCCTGACCCTCAACCTAGCCCCAGCCGATATTCCCAAGGAAGGCTCGTCTCTCGATTTGCCCATCGCCATTGCCATGATCGCTGGATCGGGCTTGATTGCCCTGGAAGCACTGGAAAAAACAATCATGCTGGGGGAATTGTCGCTGGAGGGCACGCTGCGCCCGGTGCGGGGTGCATTGCCCATTGCCATCAAGGCAGCCGAAGAGGGCATTCAGCAATTACTGCTTCCCGAAGAGAATGCGAAAGAAGCGGCGGTGGTGCATTCGGTTTCTGTCTACCCGGTGAAAACCCTGTTGGACGCGGTGGAAATTCTCACCGGCCAGAACAACCACGAGCCATTCAAAATCAATGTGGAAACGATCTTTGAGAAGGCCGCCTCGTATCCCGTCGATTTTGCCGAGGTGAAAGGACAGGAACACGTCAAGCGCGCGCTGGAAGTCGCCGCCGCCGGAGGGCACAATGTCATCATGATCGGCCCGCCCGGTTCGGGAAAAACCATGCTGGCCAAGCGGATCCCCTCCATCCTGCCGCCACTGAGTTTTGAGGAAGCGCTGGAAACGACCAAAATCCACAGCATCCATGGTTCATTGCCCCTGGATCAGGCGCTCATCGCCACGCGGCCCTACCGCTCCCCCCATCACACGGTGTCGGACGCGGGGCTGATCGGGGGCGGAGCGATCCCCCACCCGGGCGAGGTCAGCCTGGCCCACCATGGCGTCCTTTTTTTGGATGAAATGCCCGAGTTCAGCCGCAATGTATTGGAAAACCTGCGCCAGCCCTTGGAGGATGGCACCGTGACCATTTCCCGCGCCTCCGGATCATTGACCTTTCCCAGCCGCTTCATGCTGATCGCCGCCGCCAATCCCTGCCCCTGCGGGTACTTTGGGGATGGGCAGCACACTTGCCAATGTACACCGCAAAAGATCCAGAATTATATCTCCCGCCTATCCGGCCCCTTGCTGGACCGGATCGACATCCATGTGGAAGTGCCCAGCGTCTCGTTCGACGACCTGCACGCCCCCCCGGTCGGGGAACCCTCGGCGCAGATCCGGCAACGGGTAACCGCCGCGCGGACCATCCAACGGCAGCGCTACCAGGAAGAACCAATTTTTTGCAACGCGCACATGCAATCCAAGGATATCAAACGCTACTGCCAGATGGACGAACCCACCCGCGACATGCTCCGCGCCGGGCTGGAACGCCTGGGCCTCTCCGCCCGTGCCTATGACCGGGTCATCAAGGTGGCCCGCACCATCGCCGACCTCTCTGGCTGTGAAAACATCCGCCCCGAGCACGTCTGCGAAGCCGTGCAATACCGGACATTGGACCGGAAATTGTGGCTGAAATGAGGAAAATTCTTTGCGATGAACCTTGCAATTTGGAAGAAAAGCCTACCTAAAAGGGACTTATTTTGCTGTTATCTTTCCGTCTGGAAAATTACATCGTGCCTCACACCGAATCCTCTTCCCGGCTTTGGAGGAGGTCCAGGGTTTCGTAGACTTTTTTTCGGCACACGCTGCAGAGGTCCAGGTTGAATTGATAGTACACCTCATCCGCCAGTTCTTTTTCGGGTTTCTGTTCGGCCAGACGGATGAGGTGTTCTAACTCTTTCTGGAAATCCGCCTGGCGCATCCCCTCGCACTCATCAAAGGTACCGCCATCGTACGCGCAGAAGAGTTCCCCCCGGAAGGTATAGCGGGCGCGGCCGATTTCGATCATCGAGCCGCACATATCACAGATAAACTTAATCCCTTTTTTCTTACTCATGGGTTGCCCTTCCCTCCGCTTGATCGTGGACGCACAATAGGGATCATGACCGTTCCGATTTGCCTCTATCTTACCACAGTCGAAAGCCCGATCGGATGCCTGACCGTGGCTTGCAGCGAAGCCCAGGCGGTATTTATCCATTTTCCCCACGAGGCCGGGAGCATGGAGGCGCAGTGGCGCGCCACCGGGTATGCCCCCCAAGCCCAGCCCAACCCGCTCTGCCTGCGAGCCAAGCAGGAACTCGAGGCCTATTTTTCTGGAACGCTGTTTGCATTTACCCTCCCCCTGGCCCTGCACGGGACCCCGTTCCAAGTCCAGATTCTCCGTCAGTTGCAGGCGATCCCCTACGGCCATACCCAGACCTATGGCGAGTTGGCCCACCAGGCCGGCTATCCCAGGGCGGCACGGGCAGTGGGCACGGTGATGGCTAAAAACCGCTTGCCGATCGTCCTCCCCTGCCACCGTGTCCTGGCCGCTGGAAACCATTTGGGCGGCTATGGCGGCGGGCTAGATGCCAAGGACTACCTGCTCCAACTGGAACGGACCGCCCTTGCGCGTTCGATCCGTTAACCAATTCATTGCTCAGATCCCCCGACCTCATTTCCAGGAGGGAAAATCTTTTTTATCAGTTTTTCTAATTTTCAATTGACAAATGAATCGATTGATGTCAAAATAAAGGACATCATTAGTAAGAGTCCATTATTAATGGACAGCAACAATATTGTTCTGAAAAGAAAGGGCACAAAAATGAAGAAGATGTATTTGTTTTTACTGGCTGCCGCGCTGTGCTTGCCGCAATTGGGCTTGGCACAAGGGACGAATTCGGGCGCCTCTGTAACGGCTCCGTTTGTCGCCACTCCTCCGGTCATCGATGGGAAAATCACCGCGGGCGAATGGGACGCGGCGCAAGCGGCTCCGGGAACCTGGTCCGCTCATGACAGCGCAACTGCCTCCACAGTCAATACCGTAGTCAAAGCCGTCTACAGCGTGGATGGAGTTTATTTCCTTTTTGATTGTGACGACGCTGGGGTTCAATCCGGAGCGACCAACTCGGAATACTATCACTCTCTGAATATTGATGGCGCGATTCTGAATCCATTTACATTTGGTGGCGCGACCGATTATTTGGCCGTGTATGTGGATCCGGCTAATTATGCTGACAACCTGCCAAATTCCAGCGCGTACAGCTACAGTTTGCAGTTTGAGCCTTCGATGACTGCGAAAAACCAAAAAGACCATCTGGGGAACAGCTTCAGTTATACCGAAGTTGGTCAGGCTGGCAGTTTCAAAGCTCCCGCCAATCCGCCACTCGAGGATAAAGAAGGTAACCTCATCTATTGGATGAATGGTGTGGAATGGCAAGGCAGCGATAACTTGAAAGCGGCCGATGCCGCCCGTTCTGGCGGGTATGTGATGGAACTGTTCTTCCCATGGGAAATGTTCACTGGTTACTATCGCAATTTCTTGGATGCAGATTATCTCCCTGCGGATTCAGCCAATGATCCATTCCAGGCCGCGTTTGGCGCATTACGTAATGTGGAAATGGCTGATGACGGTACCGAAGCCGTGGTTGGTTCCGGCTTGGTTACAGGCATGCCGAAACCAGGGACAACTTGGAAAGTCCAGTTTGCCCGCTATGATGGAACCACAGGCCAATATGTCAACTGGGTTGGCGACACCGGCGGATTCGTGAGTCGTCCTTTCGGAAACCTGACCTTTGGCCCCGCCTCCGGGACCGATGTCCGGAACGCCATGATGTACTAAGCCTATCGAAAAGAACACCCCAAGCGGCATGCCCAACCGGGCATGCCGCTTTTTTTTGAATCAACCCATACTCAATCAACCCATGATCCCCCCCCAATTCCTGGCATTCCCCATTTACATTTGTGTTCGTTTATGGAATAACAGTAGGATTCTCCATGGGAGGGCAACAGGATGCAAAAAATGATCAACAGACGATTTCCGCTATGGATGGCTTTTTCTCTTCTCGTTTGGCAAGTACCCCAAGGGTGGTCCAGCCTGGACCCCACCGCTGAACAGGATCTGTGCCAGCAAATCGAGAAAACGGTGTATCTGGCAATTACTCCAACGGATTGCGCGGCAACGCTGAATTCCATCGAGCAGATGCTCCAGCCCTACGCACCCGGCAGCCCGGTATCGCAGTGCGGCACCTTGGCCAGCGCCCAATTGCTTCTCCGCCTGGGGTATAAGGCGGAGGCAACCGAACTTTTCGAAGCCGCGTTGCAGGCACAATGGCCGGACGCGTTCGCCCAGTATTACAAAAGCCTGCTGGAAGGAAAAGATTTCCCCAAGGCGGCCCAGATCGAGTACCTGCGCCTGATCCGCAAGCCCCCCTATGGCTGGTATTACAGCCAGTTGACTGATTTCAGCCGCTTTAACCGTACGGTCGGCTTGTTCAAAGTGCATAACCCAACCCACGCCAGTATGGAATTCATTTATCCCTGCCTGCCGTATTCGCATCGCTATCCCCAGTTTCAAACCATCGCCAAGGCTTTTTGCCAGGGGTATGACGAGGCGGTCGACGACGCTATCGCCACCCTGGACAGCCTGGATTATCTCATCCACCCGGATTGGAACCAGCAGGCGGATCAATTCAGCCAGGTGCCTCTCTACCGCATCACTATCCTTGCCAAGGCCGGACGCGCCGCCAGTGAACTGCAGGATGGATTCAACGCATTTGTAGAGCGCAATCAGGGGAAAATTTATCCCGTCTATGACGGAATCTCCGCCATGATCGAGTCGTTCAATATCAACGGCGCGGATACCGCCAAGATTACCGCGCTCTCGGCCTTATTGATCAAAAGCGCCCTGTTCAACGATCCACTGAACCAACTGCTGTTGAGCGAGGACAACCTGGCCCACATTTATGATGTCCATTCCCAAGGCTTACTCTTCGCCGGCAGAAATCAGGAAGCAGCCCACTATGACCGCATGGTGTACGAAACTTATTATCCCCAAACCTTCGCGGGAGCCGTTTGCGGTCTCCGTTACGCCAACCACCTGTCTGGCGAAGGGAATGTTTATGAGGCGGTCCAACTGCTGACGAAAATCACGAAAGAGAACCCCGGTGACAAAAACTACACGCACATCGTGGGGAATCTCAGCCTGGCCAATATTTCGATCATGCAGGGAAATTACACCGAGGCGATGGAATACGTCCAGCAGGCCTACCAGCGAGCCTCTGCCTATACCTACGGCCAGCATTACTCATGGTATGAAAGTTGTGTGAACAAGAGGAAGGAAGTGGAGCGGTTGCTAGCGGAAGAGCGGTAAGATTTTGACAGGGTCGCTGCATGCCGCTCCAGCGTTCCATCCGCTACCGCGGATTCCCCGCTTCGCTATCCAGGAACCGCGCTTTCAGCGCTTATCGAATTAAACACCTTGGTTTTGTTGAGGCCTGAAGGGCCGTCCTTTGGATAGTCCAGGGGGGAGATTATTTTTTGAAAAAAATGATCGGAACCCTGGGCGTCACGCTGCGCGGATTTTTTCCATGAAGCATACCGGGGTTCGGGGTATGCGCAGGGTCGCTGCATGCCGCTCCT
>JAVFAP010000173.1:0-7760 GCA_034002445.1 bacterium
GATGTCGGCAAGCGCGGTTCTCTTGGGACAGACTCCAAGGAAGACGCCATCCAGCGCATTGCCCAAGTCAATGATCTCCTGGGGGCGCAGGCGGGCTTTCTCCCCCTGTTGTGTTCATGTGGCTTGCGGCTCAAAATCCCCGCAGGCTTTGCCCTGACCCAACTTCAGTGCCCCAAGTGCGGAACCACCCATGCGCTCCCACCCCAACCCCCTACTGCCTGAAAGAACTTGAATCTCCCCGCGTTTTGTAGATCCATAAAGGCTGGTCCCCCGCCAGCCTTTCTCTCGCTCCCCCTCCTCTCTGCTTCTCGACAACCCCGCCGTTTCCCATTAGGATTCATGCAAATCTCATGGCCCGGGTGAATTGGTATGCAGCCGCAACCGTATGTGCTTCAAATGAAACAGATCGTCAAAACCTATCCAGGGGTGCAAGCCTTGAAAGAGGTGGATTTCGCCATCTATCCCGGCGAAGTGCACGGCTTGGTGGGTGAGAACGGGGCGGGGAAATCCACCTTGATGAAGATTCTCGCCGGGGCGGAACTGATGGATTCCGGCCAAATTATCCTGGATGGGGCCCCGGTATCCTTCCTTACCCCCCAACAGGCACAGAGTGCAGGCATCGCCATCATCTATCAGGAATTCAACCTAGTCCCCGAACTGAGCGTGGCCGAAAATATTTTTCTGGGCCGGGAACCGGTCCGCTTGGGATTTGTGCGTTTCCAGTCAGAGCGCTCGGCCGCCCGGGAAATCATCAAGTCCCTGGGGATTGATTTGGATGTGGACCTCCCGGTGAAGCGGTGTTCGATCGCCCAGCAGCAAATGGTGGAAATCGCCAAGGCGCTCTCGGGGAACGCCCGCCTCATCGCCATGGATGAACCGTCCGCCACCCTGACCCAGCATGAACTCGATACCCTGTTTGCGCTGATCCGCACCCTGAAGCAGCAAGGCGTCAGTGTGATCTACATCTCCCACCGCCTGGAGGAAATTTTTGCGATTTGCGACCGAGTCACGGTGATGCGGGATGGAGAGCGGATCGCCACTGCGCCCGTTCAGGATTTAACCCGTGAAGCCATCATCGAAAAGATGGTGGGGCGCCAGATCACCGATGAATTCCCCAAGGAAATCTGCACGCCAGGGGCCGAATTGATTCGGGTGGAGCATCTCACCGGCGACATGGTGCGGGACGTCTCGTTCTCGCTGTGGCATGGGGAGATCGTAGGCTTGACCGGCCTTGTCGGCGCGGGCCGGACCGAGGTGGCCCGCATGCTCTTCGGCGCCGACCCCATCGGGCAGGGCATCGTTTTTCTGGAAGGCCGCCCCGTCCAGTTTGCCACCCCCCGCCATGCCATCGACGCGGGCATTTGCCTGCTGACCGAGGACCGCAAAACCCAAGGTCTCATCATGGGGATGAGCATCCGCGAGAATAGCACCCTCCCCACATTGAGCGAGTTTACCCGGGCCCTGTTTGTTTCTCAAAAGAAGGAACGCCTGGCTACCCTGGATTCGATGCGGGATTTGCAAATCAAGGCCCCCTCGGCCGAGAGTGATGTAGGGCATCTGTCGGGCGGAAATCAGCAAAAAGTGGTTCTGGCCAAGTGGCTCTTGACCCACGCGAAACTCTTTTTGTTTGACGAACCCACGCGCGGGATCGACGTCGGCGCCAAACGCGAGATCTATCTTCTGATGAACCACCTGGTCAAGCAGGGCGCCGGAATCCTGATGATCTCCTCGGAACTCCCGGAAATCCTCGGGATGGCGGACCGCATCTTGGTCATGCATGAAGGCCGCCTGGCCGGTGAACTCTTGCGGGAAGAAGCCACCCAAGAGAAAATCATGGCCCTGGCGACTGGCATGAAGGCCGCCTGTCTCTACCATGCGTGAATGATCCTGACAGGGCAGGGGACACCGGGCCACCGATTCAGGGTGGCAACCAGGGTTTCTCTTGCCTCTTTTCTATGGGATTGGCTTGTACTGCCAGTCTCTTTTTTGGTTCCCCCATTCCCGATCTTTCCCCCAAACCTTTTTCGTTCTCCTTCGTTCTATTTCCAGAGGAATGATTTTCCGGGGTTTTATACAAAATCGGAAAATTTTTTGCAATAAAAATCAGGGGTGCTTCGTATTAGTAGGTAAAGCATCACGAAATTTCCCGTAAGCATGTTGGATTCGAATAAAGGAGTTAAACCGATGATGAGCGATACCCGAACCCCCCGCCGAATCAGCAACCGGCAAACTACATCTTTCGCCAAAAAAACAACGCAGTCTGTAGATAAACCCTCGGATGAGCGCCTTAAGCGATTCGCCGACTATTTAGAAAACCGTGGCTGCCCCGTGCGCCTCAATTTCGCCCCCAAGGAAAAGGAAATTCAGTGGATCGACTAAGTTTCGTTGAGTTGATTTCCACGTTAAAAAAATTTATCTCGTAGTAAAACCAAACGCATTTCTTACCTCCCCATCTCTTTATCCAGCGGAACCGGGCCAACCGGTTCCGCCCATTTTTTTTTAACTGTTCCCCATAGGCAGAGCACCGCATGCTTCCTTACGCTATACTCTCTCCAAAACAACACCGATGCATAGGGAATGAACCAATGCGGGTCTTGGATCAAGAGAGGATATATTGGAAAGAGAGGAAGCAATGAAAGTACTACGGACTGCCACTGTGCAATTGGAACATAAAAATGGCGACAAAGCCGAAAACATGGCCCAGATTCAATCCTTCGTCCAAACTGCTGTGCGCCAAAATGTGGATGTGATTGTTTTCCCGGAATGCGGCTTGACCGGCTACTGGTTCTTGCGCCATCTGGACCGCCAGGCCTTGCTCGATCTGGCCGAGCCCTGCTTTGATGGTCCAGCCTGCCAAGCAATCCAGGCGCTGGCGCGTCAGCACGCCATGACCATCGGGATCGGGCTGGTGGAACGGGATGCGGAGGAGAGGCTTTATAATACCTATGTGGTTGCGCTACCCGATGGGACAATGCACAAACATCGCAAGATTCACATGTTCATCAGCCCCCATCTGACCTGTGGCGATTCCTACACGGTGTTTGATACCCCCTACGGCTGGAAGATGGGGATCCTGATCTGCTACGACAATAATATTATTGAAAATGTGCGGATGACCGCGCTGCTGGGCGCCGATCTGCTCCTTGCGCCGCATCAGACTGGGGGCTGTGCTTCGCGGAGCCCCCACGCGATGAAGCCCATCGATCCCCGCCTGTGGTCGGAGCGGCATGAAAATCCCGCCGCCATCGAGGCCGAAATTCTGGGCCAGAAGGGGCGTGAATGGCTGATGCGCTGGCTGCCCGCGCGGGCACATGACAACGGCTTGTTTTTGGCGTTCAGCAACGGGATTGGGGTGGATGACGGGGAGGTCCGGACCGGGAACGCCATGCTTCTGGATCCCTACGGGCGCATCGTGGCGGAATCACGCAAGGCGGAGGCGGATCTGGTCGTAGCCGACTTAGACCCCACCTTGCTGGAGGCCTGCACCGGCCGCCGCTGGATGCGCACCCGACGGCCGGAACTCTATGGTCTCTTAACCCAGCCGACCGGGCGGGAAATCGAAACCCGTCGCAGCCGGTTTGAGGAAGAACCTACATCATGACCGCCGGGCGTGATCGCACATAGGACTGAAGCGAGAGAATAGCGGGGATGAGGCAGAGCAGTTCCAACACCCGCCAGCCGAAGGACAGGATCACACTGAAAACCGGCAGGGTCTGCGCCGCGTTGGGCAGGAACCCTGCCAGCAGTGGCACGACCACAACGTGTGACAGCATGGTGAGAGTGGGCAGCACCCCCAAACCCAACGCGAACCACAGCCAAAAACTGTGGCGGTCATTGACCCATAGCATGATCAGCCAAATCGATAAAACGATGCTGATTAATATTTGAATCATGGGGTGCGCGGCCAAAAGAACATAGTGCCAATTCATCATGGCAAGCCTCCAAACATAGAGATAGGACAGAGGGTGCCTTGTGCAGCCGCTGCCTCTTTCTTTTTACGAGAAATCGAAAAAGGAATTTTATTCCAAGGGAATCAATGGTATGATGGGTCACCATTATTTTGTAGGATTAGGAGAGATGGAAGTATGAAACGTCGAGATTTTGTCACCGCCACCGCGGCGTTTGCCGCCATGGGAACTGCCTTGAAGGCGGAGTCCGCCCCCGCTCCCGCCCGCCAGTATCTGGAACTGCGCAAGTACCAAACCTTGTATGGGGATAACAAAGGGATTCTGGACCGCTTTCTGGCCGAAGCGGCGATCCCCGCCTGGAACCGCCAGGGGATCGAACCGGTTGGCGCGTTCAGTGTCAAATATGGCGAGTCAGACCCGACTGTCTATGTCCTCTTGCCCCATCCCTCCATGGAGTCGGTTGTTACCTCCACCCGAGCCATGCTGGAGGATGATGAGTTTTTAAAAAAGGGAGCGGATTTTCTGGATGTTTCGTCTTCCGATGCCAATTTTTTCCGCATGGAAAATTCATTGATGCTTACGTTCACCGGTATGCCGACATTGGAAATTCCTGAAGCGGTCAAGGGCAAGGATGGCCGCATCTTCGAAATGCGCATTTACGAAAGCCATAGCGAAAAGAAAGCCAAAAAGAAAATCGAGATGTTCAACGAGGGGGGGGAAATCGAAATTTTCCGTAAAACCGGCCTCTATCCCGTTTTCTTCGGCGAAGCGATCATCGGCCCGCGCCTGCCTAACCTCACCTATATGCTGGGCTTTGAAAGCATGGAACAACGGGATGCGAACTGGAAAACTTTCGTCAATTCCCCGGAATGGAAAGAACTCAGCCCTAAGGAAGAGTACAAAGATACCGTCTGTAACATCTCCGATATCATCCTTTCCCCCAAATCGTATTCGCAAATCTAATTCCTGCCAATTCACAACGATCACCCGGCCTGGCATTCATTGTGCCAAGCCGGGTTTTTGAATGGATCACGAGACTTGCAAAGTCGCTTCCACGATGCCAAATTCATCCTCCAGCCAGTGTTCGATTTCATGCAGTAGGGTTTTGATCTCTGGCAAGGTTTGGATGGATTGATGGAGGCGCAGATTGGCGGAGAACACAATCATTTCTTCCGAAATCGTCCACAAATGCTCTTGTTGGGTGGCTTCGATGACCGGAAAACGCCGCCGCATCGCTTCCGAAATAGCATGTACATCCATCCCCTTGGGGGCCATTTCCAGCAAGACCCGGCTTGATTCCTTCAGCAAATCCAGCGCCCATACGGCGATCCACAACGCGATCCCAATACTCAATACCGGATCCAGCCAGACCCAGTCGGTGAGCCGGATGACCATCGCCGCGATGACGATGGCAATGGATGAAACCGCGTCCCCGATCATGTGCATAAAGACCGATCGCACATTCAGATCATTCTGGCGGCTCCCCTCCAGCAGGTAGATGCTGACCAGGTTCACCCCCAACCCCAGGATGGCAACCAGGAACATCTGTGAGGTCAGGATTTCCGTGGGTTGGACAAAACGCTGGGCCGATTCATACACGATCCAGACGGAAACCAGGATCAGGAACAGGCCGTTGACAAACGCGGCCAGCACCTCGGCCCGAAACAGGCCAAAGGTACGGTGGTGGCAGCGAGGTTCGCGGGCAATTATGATCCCAAACAGGCTGATGCAAATGGCGAATGCGTGGGTAAGCATGTGGCCGGCGTCACTGATCAGGGCGATACTGCCCGAAAGCCAGCCCCCCACGATCTCAACCAGCATGACAACGACGGTGATGACAAGCGAAGCAAGCAGGCGCTTAAACGCGACTTCCTTATAACTATGGTGATGGTCGTGATGGTGATCTTGATGTGCGTGCATTGGTAATATCCTTGTTCTCAATTCAAACTGAAAGTTGCCGTACGTGAATTTTCAGAGAGGCGAACGCCTTTCTTGGCGCAATCAGAGAGGAAAAACCCAAGCCTTTCCGAAAATCCAAACTCGCCATACTGTACCGCCAAAAGGAAAAGGGGGAATGGAATGGGGGACACGTCGGTTCTGTTCAACCGGTCTTACAGCACGTCTTGGCTTTGCAGCAGGGTGATCACCTGGGTTTTTAACTCCGGGAGGGCGGCCCGGACCGGCGGAGAGAACTCTTCCCCATAGCCAAAATCCCCCCCGCATACGGTCAAGAGATATACCGTGGGGCACACCGCAAAAAACTCCTGCACTAGGGCCAGCAGGGTGGGGGGATCGAATTGGTGCGTGAAGGCGGAGGTGGCCGCGGGTTGGGGCTCGATCCGCCGGCATTGGATTGCGCCTGGCACTGTTCCCTCTTCGGCGTCGATCAAAATGACCAAATCCGCCTGACTCATATCCTCCGCCAACTCGGGTGTCAGCTGATGCAACGCTAAGATGCTGACGGACGCCGCGAAGAGCTCGTCCTGGAATTGCTGGGCAACATGCCAGCCCACGCCGTCGTCTTTCCGCAGCGGATTGCCATAGCCGATAATCAGCCCGCGTTTCATCGCTGTTCTTTTCCCTGGGTTAGGGGTAACTGCCGCAGAATATCCCAATATGCCCCGCGCATGCCTTTTTGGATGGCTTGGACTAAGATGCCATTTCCGTTGTAATTGTAGTTTTTGTCGGCGGCCGAGGGATCGCAGTAGAAAAAGCGGGGGTCATCACCCACCAGGTCCTTGATCAATCCGGATGCGGCCTCCGCCACCGCTGGCTCGATGTAAAACACGGGACGGAGGAGGTCGGCCCTTCGCCGATAGCAATAGTGTGGATCGGTATGCGTGATCGTCTGGGTTAGTTCCGTCTCGGGATAAAGCCGGACTCCAAGAGAAATCCCGATCCGGTCCGCCTCGGTCGATTTGATAAAGTTCAAAGTTTGGGTGATACTTTCCACCGTTTCCCCTGGGGCACCCAATAACAGATCTACCATCACGGCGATATTTTCTTGATGGCAGCAGTGGATGGCCTGCTGAATCTCCGCGGGGGTAAAATCCCGCTTCAATCGGCGCAGCATGCCCGGGTCTCCGCTATCGACGCCAAAATTAATCCCCACACAACCCGCTTGCCGCATCGCCTGGGCGAGTTTTTCCTCAAACCCGGTCGGGCTGCAATAGGCATACCACTGGATATGCTTTTCCAAGCCACGGGCAATGAGGGCTTCGCATACCGCCAGGGCGTGCGCTGGGGGAAGATTGAATTCACAGTCACAACAATGAAAATGGCTAATCCCCATCGCGACCAGGGCTTCCCATTCCATGACGACATGGCTGGGCGGGCGGTGCCGTACCCGGCGGCCTTTGGCGATGGGATCGGCGCAGTAGATGCACGCGCCCGCGCAACCCCGCTTGGTTTCGATCCCAACCTGCCCCCCTTCCCGAAAATAACGGGGATTATCCAGCCATCGCCGGGTCATCATCGGCAGGGTGTGGAGGGGAAACAGAATCTGTTCGGTATGCCGCCATTCCCCATGGTCCTGATAGATCAGGTTGGGAAGACTCTGCCAGGGGAGCTTTTTTTGGAGGCAATCCGCGATTTGGGGAAGGATGAACTCCCCATCATTCCACACCCCCGCATCAGCCGGGCAGATCGAGAGGATGGCTTCCGGCATGACCGAAAATCCCGCGCCGCCCACAATGATCGGGGCATGGCTCGCTTTGCGCAGGGTGACAACCATCTGTTGGAATTCGTGCAAAAAATTGTGCTGGCTGGCCGCAAAGCAATCATCGGAAATACGCAACGATACCCCAATCAGATCAAAATCTTCGGTACAAAAAAAACTAGTGATTGCTACAA
>JAVFAP010000174.1:0-7758 GCA_034002445.1 bacterium
CCACCCGCTTGAGATCACCGCTCTGTTCCGCCCCGCGTCCGGTTTTGAATTCCGATCCCTTGATCAGCACAAACTGATCCAGTGATTCTTTCTTGGAACAAGACGCAAAACTGATGAGGAGTAGAAAGAGCAGGAAAGAAGAAGCTAAACGCATGAGGCTGCCTCGGTACGTGGATTGATTTGGGGTTTTATTTCTGTATGAAAATACCACGGAATCCATTCTTTTCAATCGTTTGGATAATGGATTGGCCCACAAATCCCCAGAAGATTCTGTCCGGCTCCGTCCTCAAAATTCCGCCAGGCGTTATAATATCCAGGCAGGAATTCTAAAAACAGAGCAAGGAATACACGATGACCCCATTGCATGAATCCCGCTTCAGCGCCTATCTGTTCGACATGGACGGCACATTGATCGATACCGAAGTGCTGTATGTTGAATCCACCCAACACGCGATGGCACGCCTGGGGTTTCCCATCACGCACGAGGAAGCCGTCGCCATGACGTATGGCAAATCCTGGAATTTGGTCCATGCCGAAATCCAGAGGCGTTTCCCCGCTTTTTCGCACAAACCACAAATTCTTTTGGAGGCAATCCAGGAATTTTACTATCCCCTCAAAGCGTCCACCGATATCCGCATTCCCTCCTCTATCACCTTGCTGCAATCCCTTGCCCAAACCGCGCCGGTGGCGATTGTTTCGGGCTCGACTCGCGAGGAAGTGGACGCGGGCATCGCGCGGATGGAGATCGCCCCGTATCTGCAGTTTTCCCTTTCCAAGGATGATTTCCACCTCAGCAAACCAGACCCCGCTGGTTATCGCATGGCGGCGGAGCGGCTGAATCTCCCCCCCGAGGCCTGCCTCGTCTTTGAAGATTCCACCGTGGGCGTGCAGGCGGCCAAGGGCGCGGGGATGCCCTGCGTCGCTCTGCAACGGCCGGGCTTCCCACCGCAGGATTTTTGTTTAGCGGATTGGATTCTCTCGGATTTGCAAGAGTTTCCGCTGCCCGTGGATGCGCCTGCAGGCCTCATGCCGGGGCTGTAACCACCCTGATTTCTTCGAACTACGACATGCGACGGGCACGGATCACGATAAACACCCCGATGGCGATTACTGGCACGCTCAAAAAGAACAAGGTCAACACCATGGTAATCCGTACCCGGCTGGCCTGGGATTCATTTTCTTGCATGGCGGCGTCATCCATTGCGGAAGAAGCTTGTTGGGCCAAAATCGCCGCATTGGGCAGTTCCGCGCGAGGCTGTTCCTCGGAGAGATTAATCTCGGTATAGCCCATAAATGCCCCGGTGGAAGAAGGCGAAGCCGTGCGGTTCAATCCCACTCCGCCGATGGAAAGAATCTGGCTGATCTCCATCTTGACCATTGGGTTTTCGGTATCAAAGCCTAGATTATCCGCTACCCGGGCGAGCAGCGCCTCATCCCACGGCATGGGGATCATCGTTCCCTGCATCCAGCTGCGGTCGAGACCGCATTCACAGGATAGCCCAATGAGTGCCAACCGGTTGTGCATCTGTGCCTGCGAGAGGGTCTCCCCCCGCATGACCGGCCCCATTAGCCGTGCCCGGCCATACACTACCACGGCAGACGCCGTGTCCCCTGGTTCGATTCCCAGCGCCCATTGCAGGATTTTTTCTTCCTCCCGCTTGGCATGGGGGAGCGTCAAAATTTGTGGAGGTTTTTTGATGGGTTTGGGGAGTAAATCCATCTGCCCTTCAATCTCTTCCACCGCGCCTTGCGCCGCCGCCGCCATGAGCCGGTTTTCCGCCTCATCACGCCCTTCCAGCAGCAAAATCATGGCATAGGCGTCCACGATGTCCTTCGCCAAGGCGTCCCGCAAAGGGGAATGTACCAGCCTTTGCAACGCGGTCCACAGGTGGTCTTTGTCGATCGGCATGGGCGGGAGCGGGAATGGAAATATGGCGTTGTTCGAGGAAATCAGTACCGCGGCTGGGTACCCCTCCGGCTGCCATGGATTCTCCGCCAACGCGGGATGGCTGGCCTCTTCGACTGTCCCTGCAAGAAACTGGGCCTGGATATGGCTTTCGAACAGACTGGCCAAGACCAAATCCTGCAGCGTCTTCTGGTCCCCCTCGGGCAGCCCCTCCATAAAACAGAGCAATTGGTAGGGATTCTTATCCAAATCCACAAAGCCCACATCGCGGACATTAAACCGGCACGCCCAGAGGTCGATACCTGATAACAAAAAGATCACAAAAAAGTGAAGCACACTGCGCTTAGACATATCCAATCCCTCGTGGTGTTCGGTTCCATCGGTCATTGCTCGTGATAGCCCAGTATACCACCGTTTGCTTCAGATGTCCTCCAAACGCCGTTGCTCGATGAGGGCCATCTTCTTTTCGACCGCGGTAGACAAGTCCACGCCACGGGCGTTGGCATAGTTGAGCAGGGCGATCAAGGTATCCGCGGCTTCGTCCTCGAAATCTTCCGGGGGGATGGATTTGCCTTTCCAAGCTTTTTTTTCGAGATTCGCCAATTCTCCGGCCTCGCCATTGAGTTCCAGGGCAAAAAAATTAGCCCCACGCGGGGGGAAGGCTGTTTGTTGATATTTGTTAAATTCCTCTTGCAAGACCGCCAGTCCAGCATAAGAACTGGGGAGGGAAATCGGGGGCTGGTTACAACTCATCTGGTCTGCTCCATCTCTCACGCGCTTGTTGGCAAAGCGTAGCGTAAAACTCAGCGCCAAAGGCCCATTGCAAGGTCTCGGCGATGGCGGGGCTCAGGGGGGCAATCCGGGGATCCTGGGGCCGGTTGCAGGGAAAGTCGAAGGCGTCATCCTGGATGGTGAGCAAGGGCCGCTCGCCTTCCACCCACGCCACCGGCCACAAACTACAGACCTTGGGTTTGACGGTAAAAGGTGAGAGGCCCAAGTGCAGGGCTGCCGAATGCAGCGAGCAATACATGGCCTCTCCCGACCGGTAGGCCAGCTGGCACAGGCCCTCGTCATCGGTCTCCAGGGCACACAGCCCCTGTTCTACTGGATCGAAGAGATCCACCCATTCATCCCCGTCGCGCAGGTGGGGGGCGAAGTGGCTGGCTATGGGAAGCAGGGAGACAATCTGGCGGACTTCATTTTTATCCGCACAAATCTCGTAGCAGCCACAGCAGCAATCCTGTTTACATACTATCGGTCGGCATTCGTGGGCGATCCCAAACAAGGCTTGCAAATCCACATCGAAGCCTCCGATGGAAATGGTGGTTTCGGGCATCCGTTCCTCTCTTCTTTCCCAAAAAAAGAGTGCCGTCACCGGCACTCTTTTGGGGATACGTATGCGATTTGCCTTTTACTGGTTTTCAGTTGGCGTCGCGGGAGCAACCGAATCGGCGGGAATGGGTTCCGCAGGGATGGTTGCCGCGGTGCTTTCCGTCGATTCTTGCACTGGGGCTTCCGGCGCTTTGAGCAAGCGGACCAAGACCACCCAGTCCCGGGTGAATTCATAGGGTGGATAGCCGACCTGAACCTTGCCCGGCCCTGCCACTTTCACGGTGGTGCCATACAGCAGTTCGCCTCCCTTGCGGGGATTGTACCAATAGACGCGGTAGAGGCCATCCACCAGTTCCAATTCAGCGGAACCGCCCCTGGGCAGGTAAAGGGCATAGACCTCGCCCACCTTGGCGAAGCAGTATTGCCCCTTGCCGGATACCAGTTCGTCATGGTGCTTCATTTCCCAGAAAGGCAGGAAATTGTGGAAGAAATCCAAGGCGTGGCGCGTTTGTTTCCACAACGTATCGCGCGAACGCCAATCTTCGCAGTTGAGATCGTTATGGGCGTAGGCATAGCCGAAATACCATTCACAACCTGCACCGCCCCCCATTAAATTCCCCCAAAGGGAATGATACCGGACCGCGAAATGATCGGGATCGTCCGCATCCGGCTTGACACCCGTGTGGGCCGGGCCAATTTCATCCAGCGAGACTACCCAGCGGAGCGGGGTGGTTTCTGACCGGTCCCACCACTTGATGGTTTCGCTATGGACCTTGGTTTGATCGCCCATCTGCAGCGAGGGGCCAGCAAAATAGGGATTGCCCAGCAGCGGGCTGTAGACTTCGTCATATTGGCCCGGATAGGTATGGACAACGATGGGATGATTGTAGGGATCGAGGGTTTGAATATACTGCGCGAACGCCTTGCGCTGGCGGTCGGTATTGGTGTTTTCTTCCCCCAGGTTCCAGATGAGTCCCAGGTGGTGGCCAAAGCGGGCAATCAGTTCGCGGTAGTAGAGTTTGCGTTCGCGGCCCAATTCGCCCTTATCCAGCAATTGATCGTTTTCAGTTTCCTGGGTTACGACATGTAGCACCAAGCCGAGGCGATCCATGTGCGAAAAAACGATTTCCCATTGATCCAGTTTACTGCAATCAAAACGGAACCGTTCTTGGGGATTGGTCCAGGGCCAGACGTCCTTGCCATCGCCTTCCACATTCATTGTGAGGAAATAAACCGAGTTCATTCCCTGGTCGGCGAGGTAATTCAACGCCCCGATCATCCCCTTGCCCTTGCTCCCCTGCCAAACCGGATCGCCGGGTTTCCAATCGGCAACATGGGGGGTGTAACGGTGCGAAGCCAGGTTGACGTTCGCTTCGCCGCCCCGGTGTTGAGAGCCGCTTTTCGCGTAGCAGTAGGTTTGATCAAAATCTTCATACGCCAGGAAATTCTCTGGGCTGTCCGCGCCGCCCTTGAGGTAATACTCGCCCGTCTGCGCGAATTGCAGATAGTGGCCGCCGGTATATTGCAACATTCCTTTCGCGTGGAACCCTTCGCCTTGCTTTGCGTGGGGTTCGATGCTCAGAGTCCCGGTTTGTCCATGAAAATCACTGGGGATGCCCCGGGAGGGGACGAGGTCCAGGGCGACATCATGCCCGCGTAAAAACGAGACGGTATAGGTCCACTGTCCCGGCCGATCCGGCACGAAGTGGACACGCCAGCGGTTCCCGGTGGTGGCGCTCGTCTGGGCGGCATTGCCATCCGCCGCAAAGTAGCCAGGCACCTCAAATACGGCATCGCCATTTTGAAAAGTCACGGTTAAACGGTAGTTACGGAACGGGTTAATCGCACTGTTTTCTCCGGACTCGGGTCCGACAAACGTAATGGTGACGGGGTGCCAAACCTTCAAGGCTCCGGTGACATAACAGGGCGCATCCGCCGCTCCCAAGAGTCCAGCGGTCCCCATAACGATACAAATGCCCCAGAATAAGTATTTCAACTGACGATAGCCCATGTGCTAACATTCTCCTTCCATAGCGGTTGCTCAATATGTAGAAAAGTTTGTCTTTTTAATCCAAATCCATAAAGGCTTGTAAGGGGGAATTCGAGAATCTAGTAGGGTAAAATCCAAGAAATCCCTCCACTCCCCCCATTTGGTTCAGCGTAATCCCCGGTTGGATAAAATGATATCCCCCCGGCTGCTTGCTCCGTTGCTGGGATCGTAGATCAAGCCGCGAAACTGCTGCACGGTGCGGCCACTCATATCGTTGTACCAGGCTTGATCCGGGCCGATGCCCCCCAAAAACCAATCCCCTTCCCGCAGCCACGTAGTGCCGTATTGCTCCGCCGTGGCTTTTTTAAAAACGGGGAAGTCGTGGTCTTCATCCGGATCCTGGGGATCATTATCCCAGTAATAATAAAAGGGATGAGTGCGATATTCCGGATTGGTTTGAAATGGATCGGCGGGAATGGAGGAAAGATAAGAGACCGGGCTGGTCAGCGGTGCCAGGACGGCGTCACGACCCCGGGCTTCGAAATCCGGCCCCGCGCCGATGAGGTTGTAGATGGTGGTCAGGCGTTCATGGCCCCAGGGGCGGTCGTCATCCCACCAGTCCACCAGCATCACCCCTTTGTCCAAGCGGGATTGTTCGATCGCCGTGCCGATGGTTTTCATATCCGCCAGGCAGCGCGCCGCCCGGGCCCGGATTTGGGCATTGAGAAAATTGGGGACCGCGATCGCCGCCAAAATCCCGATGATCGCCACCACAATCAGCAGTTCAATTAATGTGAACGCAGAATGCTTCTTCACAGGCCACCTCCCATCGGTCCTTTACCGCATTTCGGCCTATCATATCATTTTTTCCTTCTCAACGCCATAACCTGATGTCTTTTGGGCTGGATTTTTCATGGGGTATCCGTCTCTTGGAGAAATTTACAGGATCCTCTTGTTTCCGCTACAATGCCCTAACTTTGCCAGAAAAAGGAGTTTTTCATGAGCCACTGTTCCAATCCCGTCCACTGCACCTGTACCTACCCCGGCTGCCCCCATCATGGCAAATGCTGCGACTGCCTTGCCTATCATCTCCAGATGGATCAACTGCCCGCGTGCTGTTTTTCCGCCCAGGATGAAAAAACCTACGACCGCTCGTTCCGGAAATTTGTCCAGGCACACAAGGATCTGCTATCATGACCGATGTGCCATTCACCATTGTCGATGTGTTTGCCGAGCAGCGTTTCGCGGGAAACCAACTCATGGTCTGCCGGCCGCAAGCCGAACTTTCCTCCGATGTCATGCTGGCGATCGCCAAGGAGATCCACTTTTCCGAAACCACATTCCTTGTTTCTGAGAAGCAGAGTGACGGGGGATATCCTGTCCGTATCTTCACACCCCGTGCAGAAATCCCCTTTGCCGGGCATCCCACCCTAGGCACGGCGGCGGTGATTCAACAAGAATGCGAAAACACCTTCCAGCCAACCATCCGCCTCAATCTGGCTGTCGGTCAAATCCCCGTCACCTTCGGCGAAAATGAAGACGGCCTGCTGTGGATGCAACAAAATCCACCGGTATTTGGCGCCATTCTTCCTCCGTCCGATCTCACGGCCGTAACCAACCTGAGCATCGATCAGATCGATCTTCGTTATCCCATCCAGGAAGTGTCCACTGGGCTGCCGACCCTCATTCTTCCCCTCAAAACACGGACAGCGCTGCAAGCCATGCGGGTAGGGCCCGATCTGTTTCTGGCCTGGGTGGAAGGGCGGAAAGCCAAAACCCTGTTTGCCTTTTGCCCAATGGAATCGGGCCAAGGCTTCTACGCCCGCTTTTTCGCTCATTATTTTGACATTCCCGAAGATCCCGCCACCGGCAGCGCCAATGGCAGTTTCGCCGGGTATCTGGTTCAGCACCAGGTGATGGGAACAGAGCCGATCGACACCACCGTCGAGCAAGGGCAGGAAATCGGCCGCCCCTCCAAACTCTACTTGCGCGCGGCAGCCAGTCCCAACGGAGTTTCGACCCAGGTGGGTGGCAAAGTCCAGCCCATCGCCAAGGGTACGATTTCTGTCTAAGACAGTTCTTGAAGGGGAGTCAACTCGCTTGACGGCTTGGTTTGCCCTTTGCGATAATGAAACGGTACGTCTATATGAAAGGGGAGTCTGATGAAATCGATCGCTTCAATCTCTATCTTACTGCTCACGGTACTGATCCCGTCCGTTTCCGCCGAGATTCCCAATCCAGGGGCTGTTTTGCTTGAATCCTCCACTGGTGAAGTATCTCTCTCGTGGCGCGCCCTGTCCGACGTGGGGCGCTACACCGTCATGCGCTATGACCCAGACCAACTCAAGCATGAATCCGGTTTCGGGATGAAATTTCCCGAGCCACTCTCCAAAACCACCGTGACCGGGACCAGCTTTTTGGATCCCAACGTACCGCAAGGGAAATCCGTACTGTACGGAGTAACAACAGAAGGCGGGACCATCCCCCTGTTTACCGCCATGATCCAGACCGGCGCGCCCAAGCCCTACCT
>JAVFAP010000175.1:0-7730 GCA_034002445.1 bacterium
GTTCCACCCACCCCAACTTAACCCAACGGTTCACGGCCTTGGTGGCGCCGGAAATGGTATGGCCCAAGCCAACGGACATCTGACCAATGGTGGCTTGGTCATTCAACGCGAGAAAACGCAATGCGTCTGCTTGGGCATCCGTCACTTTAATTCCAAGTTTTTTGGACAGGGATATACCGCTGGTGGCATGGCGGATCGCGGCTGCAAACAAAATGAATTGCCGGTTCGCTTGATGATATCCCTTCTTATCCATGCAATCCCCGCCTTTCCCTCTTAGGCCGAGAAAGAAGAGCCGCACCCGCAGGTGTTGTTCGCGTTGGGGTTGTTAAACACGAAACCGCTCCCATTCAGCCCGTCGGTATAATCCAAGGTGGTACCAGCGAGATACAAAAAACTCTTGGAATCAATGACAATTTTCACTCCATTGGTTTCGAAGACTTTGTCGCTTTCCCCCTGGTTGGTATCGAAATTGAGAGAATAACTCAAGCCGGAACAGCCGCCCCCCCGTACGCCAACGCGCAAGGCGACATCCTGGGGAAGTTCTTGGGCTTTGATCAGTCGCTGGACTTCAGTAACCGCTTTTTGTGTGAGTGTGATCATGTTCCATCTATCCTTTCCTAATAATAATTCGTGACTGGAAGTGTAGCCGGTTACTTGACATTGTCAAATAAACTCCAATCCGTGCTCTCTGTGTGATGGCTCGAATCGATGCCCAATTCATGGGGTTCGCCTTCAGGAACAGGAGCATTCTCCTCGGATGGGTTTAAAAGCGCAGGCAATCTCATTAAGATAGACAGGATCATTTGGGTTTATTCCGAACCGGTGCCTCTTTCGTCCCTCATGGCTCATTTGCAGCATGAGGGATTTTGATACAGGACGAACGGACCCTCCTGCCACATTCACGGAGCCGAACCGGAAAAGCGAAGGTTGGGGTTGAGGATGATGGAAATCAATACAAAGGCAAACAATATGATGGGTTTTTCCAGTCCGTGGTCCGCATTCTTTCAGGACCGACTGGAAGCCGTACGGCAAGCCAACCGTTACCGGGCGTTTCGGGTATTTGATACTTTTCAGCCTGGCTACATCTGCCAGCACGGCAAAACGCTGCTCAATTTAAGCGCCAATGACTATCTGGGTCTGGCGGGGGATGAGGAAGGGCGTGAAGAAGCCCGCTTGCTTGCAGAAATTCTTCCCTATGGGGGCAGTGCATCCCGGTTGGTTACCGGAAATTTGGCTATTCACCATGAGTTGGAAAAATTACTGGCGGAATGGAAAGGAACCCAGGCCGCCTTGCTTTTTGCTTCCGGGTACCAAACCAATGTCGGCTTGCTTTCGGCCTTGGCTAGCAAGGGCGATGCCATTTTCAGCGACAAGTGGAACCATGCCTCGATCATCGATGGCTGCCTGCTGTCCGGCGCTCATTTTAACCGCTACCGGCATAACGATCTGGAGGATTTGGAATCGCTGTTGCGCAGTAAACGGCCACGCAAGCGGATCATTGTCACTGACGGGGTTTTCTCGATGGATGGGGATCTCGCTCTCCTTCCCGAATTGAATACCCTAGCCCAGAAGTACAACGCCTTGCTGATTGTGGATGAAGCCCATGCCACCGGGATTCTAGGCCCCCACGGAGCAGGCAGTTGGGCTCATTATCAGTTACCTGTGGCCGAGCATGTCATCCTGATGGGGACCCTCAGCAAGGCGGTAGGGGTTCAAGGCGGGTATGTTTGCGCCAGCCAGGATATCATCGAGTACCTGATCAACTATTGCCGGTCCCAAATCTATTCGACGGCCCTTTCGCCCTTGCTGGCGGGGCTGATCCATTTCAACATCAACCGGATCATATCCGAACCCAATCACATAGAAGCCTGCCATCACGCTGCACGGGTACTCAAATCCGCCCTGCAGAAGTATGAAATCCAAGGGACGGATACCCTGACGCCGATCCTCCCCATCCATATCGGGGAAAGTCAGACCGCGCTCGTGGTCGCCGATGCCCTTTTCGAACAGGGAACGGTTGCGGTCGCCATCCGCCCCCCCACGGTACCCGAAGGCAAGGCTCGTTTGCGTCTTTCGGTTTGCGCCGCCCATCGGGATGAGGATCTCAAGCAGGCAGCCCAGCAAATCGCCACGATTTTTAAATCCCATGGACACCTGCCAGGCAAGTAGACTTTCACTCATTCTTCATCACAATTAAGCAAAACGATAAAAGGGGAAGTGGTATGCAGATTGATTTCCACCTGAATCCAGAACAGTTCCAAAACAAATTGACCCGTTTTTTTTCTCTTTCCGCCCAGAAGATTCACATGATCGAAACCGAATGGGATCCGAGCAAGGGGACGCCGGTCTATACCAGCGGGGGAAAATATACGACTCGAGGCTGGACCGAATGGACACAGGGCTTTCAATTCGGGTCCGCTTTGTTGCAATATGATGCCACTGGGGAGGAAGAATTCTTGGAGAGCGGCCGCCGCGACACCCTCGAAAAAATGGCCCCACACCTCACCCATACCGGAGTACATGACCATGGGTTCAATAACGTCTCGACCTATGGCAATCTGTGGCGCCTGATGAACGAGGGCCGCATCCCTGAGAACCCATGGGAGCGCCATTTTTACGAATTGGCCCTGAAAACCTCAGGCGCGGTCCAGGCCGCGCGCTGGAGTTCGACCAGCAACGGGTTCGGATTCATCTGTTCTTTCAACGGCCCTCATTCTCTCTTTGTCGATACCATCCGCAGCCTGCGCGCGCTCGCGTTATCTCACAAACTGGGGCACGTGCTGATGGGAGAGCAGGACAAGCCGATTTCCTTGCTGGAACGCCTGATTCATCATGCCCGAAACACAGCCCGCTATAATGTATATTACGGAACGGGGAGAGACGCGTATGATGAGCGGGGCCGAACGGTACATGAGGCGATCTTCAACATGCGGGACGGCCAGTTCCGCTGCCCCAGCACCCAGCAAGGCTATTCGCCCTTTTCCACCTGGACCCGCGGCTTGGCCTGGGCAATTACGGGTTTTGCCGAAGAGATTGAGTTTTTAGACTCCCTGTCCCACGAGGCCCTGGATCCGTTTGGCGGGAAGAATAACCTTATCGATGAATTCCTCGAAACCGCCTATGCCACCGCGGATTATTACATTGAACACACCCCCCTCGATGGTATCCCTTACTGGGACTGCGGCGCACCGGGATTGGTTCATCTGGGTGACTATTGCCAGCAAAAAGCCGAGCCCTTTAACAAGTACGAGCCGGTGGACAGTTCCGCCGCCGCGATTGCGGCACAGGGATTGATTCGCTTGGGTCACTACTTGGCAACACAAGGCAAGGATGGAGCAAGATATTTCCAAGCGGGATTGACCATCGCCCAGACACTCCTCGAAGAACCCTATCTCTCAGTCTCTCCGCAACACCAAGGTTTGCTGCTCCATTCGGTCTATCACCGCCCCAATGGGTGGGACACCATCCCCGCCGGGCAAACTGTTCCCTGTGGCGAGTCTTCCTTGTGGGGCGACTACCATGTGCGGGAACTGGCCGTGCTTCTCTGGCGGCTGGCAACCCAAAAGCCTTACCCGGTATTTTTTCAATAATCTCATCCGGGGAGAGAAAGGAGGAGAACCATGCAATGGTTGCTTGTGGTTTTCTTGATTCTCATCAGTGTTCTTGGTGGTGACACATTCGAGGCGCGCAACGCCATCGCGCCTTACATCACCACCGTGCTGGAACCGCTGGACGGCTCCAGGATCGCCTTGCGCTTCCAAGCCCTGACCTGGGATCCGACCACGATGGCGGCGATCCAGCAGATCCCCGAACAGCAAGCGTATTACAATGATCAAGTGTTGTCCCGCTGGGGCACGTTAACGACAAATGTAAAACTGAAACTCGGCCCGTACGCCTTGAATCCGGGCTCATACACCACTGGATTCATGTACCAAGAATCAAGCGCGGAAGCAGTAGCCAACGCGACCGGCATGCCGCCCAGCCCTTGGCGGTTTGTCCTGGGAGACGAGTCCCGGCAATTGATTCAGATTCCCATCCCAATGACCCTCGCGGAGAATACCGTGCCCTTTCTCTCTTATGTCTTCTCCCCCGGGATCACGGACCGCGACTTTGTCATGACCTTTTTATTCGGGCCCTATACGGCAAATTTGAAGTGGACCATCACGGGCATCCCGGCCCAAAGCAGCTCCCTGCCCTCGTTCCGCTCCGTGCCGGAAACCGAAGAATACACGGAGGAGAATAATCCAATAAAATCCACTCCACCGGTTTCTTCTGTTGCTGAGCAAGTTACCATATTTCCCGAGCAGCCAGTGCCTCTGATCCAGGAGGCCACCCCCAGCCAGACACTCCCCCCAACCCAGGGACTGGGGGCGTTTCGGCGCTTATTTAAATCCGCAGAAGAACTGAGAGGTCGATTGAACCAGTGAGCCAAAGAACCGCCACAAAAAAATATGAAGCCCAAATCCTGAAGAAGTCCGCCTTGACGAAGCAAGAAATTGAGATCATGCAGACGGAAATGCGCGATGAAACCGCATCGCAACGCTATTTACCGATTTTCAACACCATGTTACTCACCGATCCAGACCTCCGGGCTCTTCTCTTTGATCCCTTCCGCATGACCATTCTATTGGACTCGGTCAGCCGGAATCTAAAAGCCGACATGTCCCTGAGGGGTAAAAAAGCTGATTTCAATACCGTCTTGGATTTGGTTATAAAACAACTGGCTCCGGGGATTGAGATGACACCTTTGCTTGGCATTCTGCTCACCGCAAGAAAGAAGATCAAAATCAAAAAGGAAAAAAAGGCTTTACTATGGGTGATCGGTGAATTGATCATGACAATCACCCAAAAACATAATCCCGCCGACAGTGCCACCATCCGCATGATGGTGCTGGCATCAATTCAAGCCACTCATGTCTTGATGGACAATACAAACCAGATCATTACGGGGAAAGAACCTTATTCGTTCGATTACGCCAAATTTCTGAATGGAGCGGATATCGAGGCCGAGTTTGAGCGGTTAATTCCCTTGGTTTCCCCCCACGAGCCCGATTTGAGTTTATCCGTCTCAAGCCACTCTCTCGAACTCCTGACGACCAGCAGCCAACCGTTTGGGCTGCGGTTCCACCAGATTATCCATTATCCCATCGTGGGAAAATTGATCGAAAAAAAGCGGATTCTGTTACCGGGCCAAAGCCAGGCCGAGGGAGAGGAAGAACTCGATGATACGCAGTTTAACCAATTTGTAACCTCTCTTGGTTCAGATATGCAATTATGGAGCGAGTCGTTCCAAACCCGGGTTCAGTTAATGAAAGAAGTTATTGACTCCGCCAAGCGAGCCAATTTCGACCGCGTCAACCAGCCGGAGTTTCAAACCTTACTCTCGGCCACCGCTTACTCTCTACTCTTTTTCGTAACGCCCAATCCCTTCCTTATCAGATTGTACAAGCAAAGTGGCGAAAAGGCGGATCAGATCAATCCGGAGGACGAGAAGATGCTGATCATCGATATGAAGAGTGCTCCAGACAATCCCCGCCTCTACCGCAAGTATGCGGATCTGCTGTACGAGAAAAATGAAATGCGGGGTGCCCTGAATGTCTACCAGCGGGTGATGGAACTGCTTCCCGAGCCGGACGTGGATGTGACAGCCCGGATCGCGGAACTGGAAGCATCCGTTTAATTTTTTCAACAAAGAAAAAAAACGGGATGGTTACCCCACCCCGTTTTTTTTGTTTATATAGGAATTATTGTCCCGAGACGAATCGCTCAAAGTTCGTCTCGAAGAGTTGCCGGACATCCGCCTCAATCTCTTCCTTGGTTACGGGCCAACCGGTGCGGACCACATCCACATATTTGTCACCCAGGACTTGGCCGATAATGCGGCGGGAATGCTTCCATTTATAGACGATCTGATCGAGCACGCGAGCGTCGGAATGCTGGGGAATGAAGCTCAAGCCTAAGAGTTCCAGGCGTTCGCGGGTCATTTCTTCAATGATGCTGGGATTGTTCATGAACCACCAGCAGCCGAAGGGCATCAGGTTGTTGAATTTGCGCGCGGTGACACAGAGTTCATGCTGATTTTCGCGGCTTAGGAATGTAACCAGAAACCGGGCGTTGGGATACTTCAAGCATAGATTTTCCACACTCGCAATCTTGCTTTTACCCACACTATCCCCCGCCAGGCGCAGACCGGGATGGAGGAGTTTTTTCACCCCGATCATCATGGCGAACGGAATCTTGCGCTCCATCGCGAAGGGGATCACACACGAATCGATGACCCGTGTGCAGAGCGAGTCATCCGGGTAGGTGAAGGTTGGCGGCAGCGAAACCGCCATGTAGCGCGGATTCATCTTGTCGCCCCAGTGATCCAGGAATTTCTTGATCCCCGAGACACAGGAATCGTTGAAGTCGGGGCTGACCTTAAACCCTTGCTCGCGAATGGTGTCGGAAGCGACGCCCCAATTGAGCAAGAGGGGATCGATTCGTAGCGCGGCCTGGAAACGGGGATCGGAATTGCCGACCTGATTCCACACGGGGGTTTCCTGGGGATCGAAGGGATCGTTGGTCATCACCATGGATTTGACGTTTGCGATGTCCATGGCTTTATCGATAAAGGTATCCACCTTTTGCTGCGCATAGTAGCGGCGGATTGTTTCCAGACTTTTTTCGGTTGGAT
The DNA here is from genome assembly GCA_034002445.1 of bacterium. Classification (GTDB taxonomy): domain Bacteria; phylum Hinthialibacterota; class Hinthialibacteria; order Hinthialibacterales; family Hinthialibacteraceae; genus JAVFAP01. Next base: position 6,677 of record JAVFAP010000175.1, read on the forward strand.
CGATGCCGAATTTTTCCAGGCAGGTCAATACCCCGCGGCAGGCTTCGGATACTGGGGAACGCCGACGAAAGAGATGCTCCCACGAATACTCAGCCATTTCCTGTTTGGACATCTTCCAATATTCATCCAAGGAGATGGGGGCAATACGCAGGACTTCCGCGGTCAAATAATGATAGGTCAGCAGCTCATCGATTCCCCAAAGCAACAGGTCTCCAAACTGAGGCGCGAAAAGATGGGTGTGGATATCGATCAGCGGAGTCGTATCGACAACTTCCTTGACCGTCTGTCTTACTTTTTCCAATGTCAATAACATAAAAACGCTCCAAAAGAAATCAGTTCCTTTTAATTATTCTCATTAAAAAATGGAAAATGCCTAGGGTTCCAATAAAAATCCATCACAAATAATCATCGGAAAGAGAACCAGTATCGCGCCCCCAACAAGGAGAAAGAACATACAGAGAAAGCCCTCCGGGATGTGCCCGGCGTCAATCGCTGTCCATCATCTCTTCCTTGGATGCGGGTTTGAAGAGTGTCGAGCGGAGGAGAGAAAACCCATTGCGGACATCGCGGTAGAGTTGCCGGGGGCTCTGCCAATGGGTCGCCTTACGCCAGAGGAAGGTGGGGCGGAGGTGGAAACGGCGTATGGCTTCATTGCGGAGTTCAAACACGCGTTGGCTGGAGATGCTCTCCAGTTTCATTTGGGGAAATGCGATGGAGTTATCAATGCTGTCGGCGTCTTTATCGGTCCAGCCCTTGGAGATGGCTTCCGCGCGGAGATCGGTCCCCATGCGGGGGGCGGCGACATTGAAAGAAGCGAAATCAGGATCCAGGTCAATCGCGAAATCAATGGTTCGTTTCGCGCTTTCTTCGGTCTCGCCGGGCAAGCCGATGATGAAGTGGGCCAAGGTGCGGATTTTCAACTTGCGACACAACTGGAAAATTTCCTGTACCCGCTGGGGCTGAATGCCCTTTTCAATTGAATCCAAAATTTGCGAATCCGCGGACTCGACACCAAACTGGATGGTATGACAGCCCGCCCGGGCCATAAGCGATA
>JAVFAP010000176.1:0-7725 GCA_034002445.1 bacterium
GCCACCCAGGATGCGATGGTATGAATGCGGAACCGGACCCACGCCGGCAGATGTCGTTCAAGAATCTGGGTTGCAGCCGCTGGCGTGGCAGAAGGCAGGTCAAGGGAAGCGAACGCTTTGAAGCGGCGCAGGCATTCCGGACAGAAGCAGGAATCCTCGATCCGGGGATTTTTCTTCTCCCAGTGCACGGGATAACGGATAAAGTCCAGCCAGTAACCATCGAAGAGGGAGTACCGCAAGCGTTTTTCTAACTCCTTCAACCGGAGTTCACGCAAGGCAGGCTGGTTGGGACAGAGCCCATGGTACCAGCCATCTGGTTTCATTTCTTCTCCCGAGGCGGTAATGGGACGCCATTCAGGATGAGCCCGATAATGACTGCGGCTGGAAAACACTGGCACTTCCAAAAAGCAACGGATCTCCGCTTGGCGCAACGCCTGCAGCATCGCGGTGGATGCAGAGGCAGGTAGGAAAACGGCATTGATCCCATGCTGAAGCAACCAGGGGGGAATTTGATCGATGAGAAAGGTATCGAACGGAGGCTTCTTGTCCGATACTCCATAGACGGCTCGGACACCCGGCCGCGCCGATGTGGCGAATGAACTGGGAGTCAGGCCCAGCAACGCCAATCCATGGAGGAAGTAAAAACCAAATATTCGCCGTTTCATGGATCAATCCTCCACTTTCGGACGGATATGCATTCCCCCTCCCGATTCGCTCTCTTCGCCCTTGGGTGGGAGAAGCGGTGGCGGTTCAATCAATCCCGCTGCAATCGCCAAACGGAGATCCTTGGATGCCTCTTCTTGGCACTCATCACATAACGGTCCTTGCCCCGTGAGTTCCGTCCCGCACTTCGCGCACGATCCTCTGGGCCTGGAAATTTTGATACGCCCCCGTTTTTCCAAATCCAGCATCATGGCGTATATCACCCGACGCCCGTCCAGCAGAGCCTCTGGAATATTGTAAAAATGCCGTACTGCTTCGATATCTTCGCTACTACAATTTGCATGCCCTCTTTTGAGGTAATCAAACACTTTCTCACGCACATAAAAATACATCTCATCCAGAACCATGCGCTGAATCGGCCATTTTTTATCTTTTCGAAGATAGTGAATCATCAAATACGCCACCATGTGGGCAAACCAGACACCTTCCGTCTGACGAGCACGCTCAAAGCGGTGCGTTCTCTGCGACAAACGGATAGGGAAATCATCCAATACCTTCGTAATGGCGATTTCAAACGCATCATCAACGCGGTCGGTCCGAGTCCGTTTATTCAAGGCTTCCTTGGCCATCTGCCCTACGACTACCAGCAATTCGCGGCAGATGCCATACACAACGCCATCCATGTGCTTGGAGCACATCTGGCACATGGGGCTTGCCGCGAGCCGTTCTTGTCCGCAGAATTCGCAGGTTTCTACATCCGAAACGATTTCTATCGCTGACCACAGTTCATGATCCGTCATGGCTGATTCCTTCCCATTCCGCACCAAGTTCCTGTCCATCGATGCGAGTCTCTATTCATTATTCTTGGAAAAGGGCCTATTGGCAAGAAAGAGAACGCGTTCTCGTCAAAATGCTTGGCCCATCGATTGGCTCAGGAGAAAACAGGCACGGATATTCGCGCAATGATAAAAAACTTGGGACGATGCCACGGTCAGCAGGACCTTTAAGGGTGACAACTTTTTACATCTGTGCCAGTGATCCGTATCCATTTTATATATACTTATAAGTAAGTTGAATTCTAATGAGGAAGTGGAGAAGAACCGTGATTCAAGGCATCTATCCACCCAATGATACCGATAGCCAAACCGATGCAACCGTTTTTTATTTGGAACGGATGATGGATTTATGGGAGAAGGGCTATAGCCTGATGGCGCAAGATCTCTTTTCCCGTTACCAATCCCCGTTCGCGGCCCTTCTGCCAGCCGAGCCTTATCGTTACCTGGCGGAGAAAGCCTTGCAGGAGAGACCGTGGTCTCCCAAAATTGAACAAGACTATTATGGCCGCCTGAAAAATGCCATTCTCTTTGGGGAATGGCAAACCGTCCACGATTGCGCGCACGAAATTCTGCTGTCCCGCAAAATTCATCCCAATCCCGACGATCCGCTTTATCGCAAAGTGCTGCTCTACTTGGCGCAGAATAATTTCCGCTATATCGAGCCCAACGAGATTCAGGTCAACACCTATATCGATGCGCCGGTCGGGTTTGTTGTCGAAAATGGCAACCCCGGCTTTCGCCTGCATGACGCGGTGGGTGGGGTGTACCGCTGCTTCATCAAGGACGTGACGGATGCCAAGGTTGGCGATGTGCTGCCACTCAAGATCACCAACATCCCCGGGTTTGAAATCAATTCCCATCACCGCAAGGAAACCATTCTTTACGTGGAACCCCGCGTCAGTCCGGGTGATTTTATCGAGGTGGAAATCGCGTCCCTTTCCCACTCCGGCAACAGTTTCACCTTTCGCCACCGGAGTTACGATGGGTTTTTGTGGATCAAAAAACGTGGAGTCAACAAACAACAGTTCAACCCCGGCAACTTGCGCCCCAAGGATCGCGTGATTGCCAAGGTATTGTACACCTCCGATGAAGTAAAACTAACTGCCCACGGTTCTCCCTGCCGCCTGGGTCTGATCAAAGCGATCCCCATCCGCCGGATGACAGAAAATTCCGCCAAGGAACCTTCGCAACGGGCAATGAACTAGAATTTCCCAGCCCACGAGGCTGACGTATTCTCCTTTCTTCATGGTTGTCCCAACAAGGAAACGGCCGGATGACTTGATCATCCGGCCGTATCGCATTATACGAAAGCCTCTGGCCTTCGTATAGATCAATTCTTAAGTGGGGTCACTTAACACCCGTTATTTCAGGAAGATTCGCTAGCGCTTTCTGCAGCAGTTCTTCTGAGTATTCAAAATCCATCAATTCGCCATCCAGGTATTTTTCGTAGGATGTCATATCGAAATGCCCGTGGCCGCTGAGGTTGAAGAGAATGGTTTTTTCCTTGCCTTCTTCCTTGGCTTTCAGGGCTTCGTCGATTGCCGCGGCCACAGCGTGGGCGGATTCAGGCGCAGGAATGATCCCTTCGGTCTTGGAGAACAGGACCGCGGAGCGGAAGACATGGGTTTGCGTCACCGATTTGGCGGTAATCAACCCTTCCTCGATGGCGCAGGAGAGGAGGGGGGCCACGCCGTGATAGCGCAATCCACCTGAGTGAATTCCCGGCGGGACAAAATCATGCCCAAGAGTATGCATCCGCATCAGGGGAGTCATTTTGGCGGTATCGCCGAAATCGTAGGTCAGTTTGCCCTTGGTCATGGTGGGGCAAGCGGTGGGTTCCACGCCAATGATATCGATTTTTTCGCCATGCGCGCGATCGATGGCGAAGGGAAACGCCAATCCAGCAAAGTTACTGCCGCCACCCACGCAGCCGATGACGATATCCGGTTTCACGCCGATCGATTCCAACTGCTTTTTCACTTCCAAGCCAACCACGGTCTGGTGCAGGAGGACATGGTTCAGCACACTGCCCAAGGCATAGTTGGTATCTTCGCGCAGGGCGGCTTCTTCGACCGCCTCGCTGATCGCCATCCCCAAACTGCCTGGGGAATCGGGATCCTTGGCCAGAAGTTCCCGGCCCGCGTTGGTGTTGGGGGAAGGACTCGGGAAAATTTCCGCCCCCCAAACGCGCATCATCGCTTTGCGGTAAGGTTTTTGTTCGTAACTGACCCGCACCATATAGACGCGGCATTCCAATCCGAAGAGTTGGCAGGCAAACGAGAGTGAACTGCCCCACTGCCCTGCCCCGGTCTCGGTTGTAAGACGTTTAATCCCCTGCAATTTATTGTAATACACCTGAGGCAATGCGGTGTTGAGTTTGTGACTGCCCGCAGGGATAATGGATTCATTCTTGAAATAAATCTTGGCTGGAGTCCCCAAGGCTTTTTCGAGGAAATTGGCGCGAACCAGCGGGGTGGGCCGCCAGATCAAGTACTGTTCCCGAATTGCGTCCGGAATATCAACCCAGGCTTGAGTGGTCATTTCTTGTTCAAGCAGCGCTTGGGGGAAGATCGCCGCTAATTGCTCCGGCGAGACAGGTTCCCCGGTAGCGGGATTGAGATAGGGCGCAGGTGGATTTTTGAGATAAGGAACAATGTTGAGCCATTGTTTGGGAATTTGTTCTTCAGTCAGTGTGATCTTTTTCTGGAGCATAACTTCATCCCTCTTCTATGGTTTTACCCCTCACCATGGGTTTGTGGCAAGATGACAAGAACTTCCACCCTATCATTACCCCACATCGCCCGAATCGCAAGACTCAACACTGTACCAAAGTGAAATTTCCCCCCGCGAAATGGAATTTCATAGCCAATTCTTCATGGACTTTGCAATCCCGTTCGATTCCCGCAGAAGGGAAAGCGGTTCAGCTCTTTGTTTTATTGCTTATCTCCTTTACAATCTGATAGCGAAGGTCCCCGGAAAGGTTCCGGCCCCTCCGCGAAAAGCGATCCTGTGGTTTGGTACTGCAATCCATAGGAATCTCGCAATCCGATTGCCATGCAGATTTGGATACAGAAGGAATGAATTTTAGAATCATGAACCATACCCCCATCTTACGATTGCATCCCCTCAATCTCCGCTGGATCGTTGGTCTGTGCCTTGTGTTTTTACCGCACTTCGGTCAGGCGGATCCCCGCTATTATCCAGAAAGCCCATTGTTGCTTTTTCCACCCCAAAACACCACCATCCAGGTGGAAAGCGTCACCACGGCTTTGGAACTGACCTGGGAAGCGGTGGTGGAAGCGGACGAGTACTTGGTCAATATCACCGTCAATCAAATCCCCCTGATGCCGCAGATCGTTGCGACCCCATCCGCCACAATTCAGCTGCAGCTGGACGAGTCCAAGTTGCCGGCGCGGGTCGATTGGGCAGTATTGTCGCGGAAAGGCGGGGTGAATTCGCGCACCCCCAGTATCGGGATGTTTTATATCCAATTACGGGACAACTCGCCGACCCCCACGCCCACCCCCACATTCACACCGACTCCCACCCCGGTTCTGCTGGACGCACCGAAATTGCTTGTTCCCACCGATGACAGCAACCTCACCCCGCACGAGGTCTTGGGTGGTTTGAATTTTCAGTGGCAAACCATCACCGGAGCCGCCGCCTACCGGATTACTGTTTATGATGAAAACGACCCGTTGACCCACACGGTTGAAGGCGGAAAAACAACCTATCCCATGAGCAACCTCATCACCTTCCCCAGCATCAAAAAAGTGTATCAATGGGTGGTACAAGCCCTCGCCCAGGATGGGACGCCGGGCAAGGTGTCTCCCCGGTCCGATTTCAGTATTGGTGCCGGTCTTTTACCGACCCCCACTCCCCTGCCGATCACGTCGGATATCAGCGGAGATCAGCAACGCACCGTGCTTGATCTGTTCCTGTATTCTCTGACGTATCGAACCAACGCGCCCCACGTGGATTACAATCAGAGCGGAATCAATGATCAGAGTGACCTGTTGATCTTCATGAAGGATTACCTCGAAACCCGTTGATCCGGGTAAGAAAGGCAAAATTCTCAGCCCGAAAAAACCACAAGCGCCGGTTTGGATTCTCCAAGCCGGCGCTTTATCATATTTCAGCGTTTGCCGTTATTTTCTGATGGCTACCCCGTCGTGGCCGTGGCCGGAGGGGTTTCCGCTGGGGCCGCGGCGGGCGCTGGAGCGGCCTCGGGGGTCGCCTCGGCGGGAGCGGCCTCCGGAGTAGCGGAAGCGGGAGGTGGCGCGGCTTGAGATTCTACCCGTGATTTGGTTTCTTCCAGAATATCAGTGGGAGAAACGATATGACTACCGTTGGCGGCGGGCTGCCCCTCCACCGGCTCGACCTCATCCACAATGGCCGTATCATCCGTTTTCTTCAGCAGATCGCCAAAAATGGAGGATTGATAGGAAGGATCGAGGCCATCTCCCGGCGAACGGATAATGGGCGTAATTTTGAAGATGGTTTCGGTGTTTTGTTTGGATTTATTGAATCCCCGCAAGAAGAAACCCACGCCGGGCAAATCACCCAAGACCGGAATTTTACGGGTAATATCCCCTGTGCTGCGGGTATAAAGCCCACCAACGTACAAGGTGCTCCCCGAGGGGAGAATGACGGCATTTTGGATAGTCCGCGTGGTAATAATGGGCAGTTCGAACCGTTCCCGGTCGCCCCGGTCAAAAATCTGGAAGCCGGTGATCTCGCTGGATTCAATTTCCATATTGAGAATGACATAATTACTGCGGAAGATACGCGGGGTCACATTGAACTTGATCCCGGTATCGCGGAATTCCAGTTGCAAGACGGTTTTGGTCCCTTGCATCTGCAGTTTGGTGAGAGGAACCCGTTCGCCGCTGCTCAGGGATGATTTTTGACCATCGGTGGTGAGCACCGTGGGATTGCTGATGATGGTCGCCCGCCCTTCTTCGATCGCGGTTTTAATATTGTAGTCAATACTGCCATAGGCCACCCGGCCAAAACTGCCACTCAAATCCAAGGCAGGGATGGCGGCATTGGTAGTGCTTTCGGTTCCATGCAAATAGATATCGCTGTTTTGCCACGATCCTTTGATGCGGTTGAATTGGTAGAAAATGCCCAGTTGCTTTTCGTTGCTGAAGCGATACTCATAAATGGTGGCTTGGATCTCCACCATCCGTTGTGGGGATTGAGCCCAGACCAAATCAGCCAGGCCACTCCAAAGCATTCCGGCAAGAAGCAGGCCACTCCAGACAAATCGTTTCCGATGAGACAATCGTTGCATCATGCTCTTCTTCCCATTCCTTTTGGAAGGTTCGTTTTGGATCATTTCGGGGAACCGTGTTCAATAAAGAGTTCATGAAACTCTTCAAACGGGCTGTCTTTGTCGTTCACGCCATCCATCTCTTTCTCGAAAATCTCTCTGGACTCCTTGAATTCCTGGCTATCCATGAACCGGGTTTCCAGCCCTTCCTCCCAAATATCCAGCAGAAGGGGCCGCACCATGACAAACAACTGCGAGATCACTTTGCTGTCCGTCGAACTGCGGAACAAGCGGCCCAGCAGAGGGATATCGCGTAAAATTGGAATGCCGCGGGATTTGCGCACTTGCGAATCACGGAACAGGCCGCCGATCAGAATGCGCTCCCCTTCCCGTAAACTGACGTTGGTGATGTATTGCCGGGTATCGACAATGGGTTGGGTAAAGCCCTGTTCTTCACGGAACCGGGTGACCGAGGAGAGATTGGCTTGGATACTGACGGTAATGTAGGGATGTTTCCGCTCCGCATCCGTCTCCAAGTAGGTCACCACTGGCGTGATGACCAGATTCACCCCCGTCTTCTGGGATTCAGAGACAAAGGTTTCCACGTTCCCCAGGCTGGCCCGGGCCAGGTAGGGGATTTCGTCCCCGGAGTTCAGCATCGCGGGCTGGCCCTCGATGGTCAGGATAATGGGATTGGCATGGACGCGGACCAGTTGATCCTCGGTCAGAGCCTGAATCAACGCCTGGATTTCACCATGATCCCCTTCGAAGATGGCGGCGGCGATATTGGCACCGGCAGGAAGAAGGCTGGAGCGGGATCCCGCACCCAAAACACCCAGATTGCTTTCCACGATCTCGTCCCCGGCAAGCGTGGTGCCTCGGAACTCGCCCACCTCCCCTAAAATATCGTAGATGAAGCAAATGTCGTCTTCGTTCCGCAACAATACTTCA